>NZ_JBHLUU010000128.1:0-186314 GCF_042433785.1 Robertmurraya beringensis
TTTATAGTCTGGTGGCGATAGCGAAAAGGTCACACCCGTTCCCATACCGAACACGGAAGTTAAGCTTTTCAGCGCCAATGGTAGTTGAGGGTTTCCCTCTGTGAGAGTAGGACGTCGCCAGGCACCTGACAAAAAAGAGTAGTTAAATGACTACTCTTTTTTGTCATATATAAGAATATTTATTTAATTCCTTAAAATGATAAAAATCATATATATGATATAAGCAGCAGCTAGAATGATTCCTTCGATTTTTCCAATTTGTGAGTTTGACCTAGAGAAAATAAGAAGTACTATTGTTAAGATAATCATAAGTACTACATCAACAACGATTTTGGGATCAACTGCTAACGGAGAAATAACTGATGCAGCTCCGAGAACAAATAGGATGTTAAAGATATTACTTCCAACAATGTTTCCAAGTGCAATTTCGCTTTGTTTTTTTAAGGCTGCTGTTACAGAAGTAATAAGTTCCGGTAATGATGTTCCAACTGCAACGATAGTTAATCCAACTAATGTTTCACTCATCCCAAAGGAGTAAGCAATTTTAGTTGAACTGTTAACGGTTAAATCACCACCAAAAATAATGGCTGCTAGTCCTCCGAGTGTAAATAAAATGTTCTTTCCCCAAGAAGGTTCCTCAACTGCTGCACTTTCTTGCTTTATTCTATCTCGACTATGTCTAGCCACCTCAAAGATATAGTACAAGAAGATAGCGAAGAAAAGTAAGAAGATAAATCCGTCCCCTCTTGTAATAAAATTAGAGCTTAACGATTGAAGACTGATATCACTTATTAAGATTAAAAGGGAAGTACTTGCTAATAAAGTAAAGGGAATTTCTTTCCGAATGGTTTCACTTTCAACTTTTAATGGAGACAAAAGTGCGGTTAAGCCTACAACAAAAGTAATGTTGAAAATATTACTTCCGACTACGTTCCCAATAGCCACTCCAGCATTTTCCTCAAGGGCTGCAACAATACTCACGGTCGCTTCCGGTGAGCTTGTTCCAAATGCGACAATAGTTAGACCAATTAATAAAGGAGAAACGTGAAGTGCCTGTGCGATTTTTGATGCACCATCAACAAAGAAGTCTGCCCCTTTGATCAATAATGCAAAACCGATAATTAATAATAGATACGTTATCCTTTTCACCCTCTTTTTAAAATAGATATAAGAATAGTATATTACATAAATTTAGTATTACTCAATTAGATGTCTAGAAAAAAGGTACCAGATGTAAACACATGATAATGTTGGGTAGTTCTGGCTCTGTTTATCCTCCATCTCAACTTATTTATCTAATTATTAAACAAAAAATACTTCAAATCAGTTTTTTTCCACGCTTGTCCTATGATGCTTGTCCATGCAACTTTGAGATTAATTAATATATTAATCATGAGAAAACTATAAGGAGGAATTTGTAATGGGTAATGTTTGGTTTCCAGGCCGTGGGAGAAACAATGAAGAAAACAGGGGGGCGAATAGTAACAGTAAAAGTAAAAGTCGTTCTGACAGCGAAAGCAGATCTAATTCAAATGTAGAATTTGATTCTGACATCGATAATGAATTAAGAACAGATGTACAAAACGAAAATGATGTACAAAATGTTGATAAAAATACGAACATTGCTAAAATCAATAATTCAGGAAATGCAAGAATTGATCTGAACATTGACGTTGACTCTGATTCTAATGCGCGTGTTCGCTCACGTTCTAGAGCGAATGCAGATTCAGAACAAGATCAAGATCAAGATCAAGACAACAATCAAGATGTTGAACAGGATGTAGAACAAGATTAATTGTAAAATACGACAAGATTGGAAACGCCAATCTTGTCTATTTTTACAAAGGAGGGTAGACAATGATTGAAAATCCGGAACGGAATAGCAAGAAGAATGTCTACCAGTTTCGTAATAATGGGAGTTCCGATTTAGATAGTAATCAGGCTAGCATTGGACATAGTGGTAATTCAGATGTCGATGTACATGTGAATATTGAGGTAGATACAAGGCCAATTGCTTACGCCGTATTATGTTCCCTTCTTGCAACAAAACAACTGTCCCAAATAGAATTTGAAACAGCAGTAAAAAAATTGGAGGAGCTTACTGGTGGCAGTAAGAAAAGAAAAAACTTAAATGATCATTCAAATCCCCGTGAACAGGTTCGTAAAAAGGGAGCTTCACAATTACGATTGTTTGGACCTAACGTCTTCTAGCTATCTAATTAGTTTAATGAAATGATAAGAACTGTAGAGGATGTCTCTACGGTTTTTTATGCATTAACCGTCTGTTGATTAACCGGAATATAGATATCCATTACCTTGTTCTCGGTTCCATGGCATCTCTCATCATATAACTCAAAATCTAGAACCCCAGCATGTTCATAACCAGATTGCGGGAACCATTCTGTGAACACGTAATTCCATGTCGACTGAATAGAAGTGGTAAATGTTGCATCATCTGATTTCGGCGTTGTAAACACTGCATATTGCATTTCTGGAAAGCTTCTGTATACTAACCCCTCAGGTACAGGAGTTCCTTCTGCTACTTCCATGCCTATTAAATACGAAAACTCACCTGTCTCAGGAAGGAAATCAGTGCAGATGCCAAGCTCTTCTTTACAGTTTAGGGGATTTGGAATGTTTTTGTATAATTTTTCTTGAAGGTACAACTGCCAAAATTCAGGAATGTCTTTATTGTTTTGCTCGTCAATATTTTTTGTTTTCAATTCATATCCAATGAAGTGAAATTTAGGTTTGGTGAGTAACATTGGTTCCATAATATGTCCTCCTTGGACGATGATTTTATTGATATAAGCTTTTCCACGTAAGGGACCAGATAATGCATTGGCGGTTCGATATTGATAAGGTGAAACGCCATAGAACTTTTTAAAAGCCCGATTGAATGACTCATGGTATTGGAAACCGACATTCATTGCAATATCAATCACCTTTGCATCCGAATAGAAAAGTCGTTCTGCTGCACATGTAAGACGCCTTTTTCTCACATAATCCATGACTGATTCTCCGACGAGGGCTTGAAATACCCGATGATAATGAAAAGGAGAAAAGCATGCAATTTCTGCTAATGTTTCGAGTGCAATCGTTTCTTGCAGGTTTTCTTCAATGTAATCGAGCGTTCTTCCGATACAAAATACATAATCCATTCCTTTTCACCTCCCTATAGCTAATATATCAATACACAATTAGTGATTCTTAACATTTTTTGCTATCTTTAATTTAACAGAAAAAACGCTCAGAGCTTTCCCTCCGAACGTCTTCTCTGTTAAGTATTTAAACCCCTATTCACTGCATAGGAGGGGTTTCATTGTAGTTCTTCTTCCTACCCAACTCATATACGAGTCGAGCAGTTTCTTCTAATATATAGATTACGGGAATTTGTGTTGTTACATTTGAGTGATCTACAAATTCTTCAGAAACATAATAAGAAATATTCACATCAGCTAATTTCGCGATTGTGGATTGACGATTGTTGGTAATGCTTATTATTTTGCTTCCTTTTTCTTTTAACTGGTGGATATGAGAAATGGTGTAGTTCCCTTCACCTGAAACAGAAAGGGCAATGGTGATACTATTATTCAAGTTTGCGTGAATCGGCATAAATGGATCTTTAATATACATGGAGAACTTACCTAAGCTTGAAAAATATCTTGCTCCGTACTCGGCAAGAATCCCTGAACTACCTATCCCGATAAAAATAACACTATCTGCTTCGGCAATTACCTCTGCAGCTTCTTCTAATTTCGAAGTAAATTTTTCATTTTGCGTTCGTTCAAAAAACTCTGCTAACACATGCTGGCTGCTTTTTATGCTTGGCTCGTTTTTTTCATCAATTAATAGCTTGAGTTTTACTTTAAACTCGGAAAACCCTTCGCAATTTAATTTCCTGCAAAAACGCATGATCGTTGAGGTGGATACATGGGTTTCATCTGCTAGATCGCGGATTCGCATGTAGACCACTTTCTCTTTATTTTGTGTTATGTAGTTGTAAAGTAGCATCTCTAGTTCGTTGAATGTTGCAATTACTTCATTCGTAAACAAAGCCTTCTCTCCCTTACATGTTCCCGCTTTTCTTCACTTTTATTATTATACACTAAGAGAGAAACACAGTGTTATTTTTATGGAACAAATGCCTTTTCGTGTGAAACAAATCAAACGCTTCCAAAACTATATCCAAAAGTTCAATTCCCCTCTAAAATAGGTGTTAGTTAATCAGTACTTATTAGGAGGATGAACAATGAGTAAAGGTATTAAGATCGTCACTATTGGCGGAGGTTCAAGTTACACTCCAGAATTAATCGAAGGATTTATTAAGAGATATGATGAGCTACCGGTTAGAGAACTTTGGTTAGTTGATATAGAAGCTGGGAAAGAAAAGTTAGAAATCGTAGGAAATCTTGCTAAGCGTATGGTTGCTAAAGCAGGTGTTCCAATGGAAATTCATCTTACTCTAGATAGAAGAGAAGCTTTAAAAGGTGCAGATTTCGTAACGACTCAATTCCGTGTAGGTCTACTTGACGCTCGTGCGAAAGACGAAAGAATTCCTTTAAAGTATAACGTAATTGGTCAAGAAACAAACGGTCCTGGTGGACTATTCAAAGGTCTTCGTACGATTCCTATCATCCTTGATATTTGTAAGGATATTGAAGAGCTTTGCCCGAACGCATGGTTAATCAACTTCACAAATCCAGCTGGTATGGTAACAGAAGCTGTTCTACGCCACAGCAATATTAAAAAAGTAGTTGGATTATGTAATGTTCCAATCGGTATGAGAATGGGAATTGCAAAAGCATTGAAAGTTGAGCCTGAGCGCGTACATGTTGACTTTGCTGGTCTAAACCACATGGTGTATGGACTAAATGTATACCTTGACGGTGTAAGTGTAATGGATCAAGTAATTGAAGCAATGGCTGATCCAGAAAATGCAATGACAATGAAGAACATTTCAGGTCTATCATGGGAGCCTGACTTCATCAAGGGTGTAGGGGTTATTCCATGTGGATACCACCGTTATTACTACAAAACAGGTGAAATGCTTGAAGAAGAACATGAAAAAGCAGCAGCAGAAGGTACACGTGCAGAAGTAGTTCAAGCTCTTGAAAAAGATCTATTCGAGCTTTACAAAGATCCTAACCTAGACATCAAGCCACCACAATTAGAAAAGCGTGGAGGAGCATACTACAGTGACGCAGCTTGTAACTTAATAAACTCAATCTATAATGACAAGCGTGATATCCAACCAGTAAACACTCGTAACAACGGAGCGATCGCTAGCATTGAAGATGACTCAGCTGTAGAAGTAAACTGTATCATTACAAAAGAAGGTCCTAAGCCAATCGCTGTAGGAGATCTTCCAGTAGCAGTAAGAGGACTTGTACAACAAATCAAGTCTTTCGAAAGAGTGGCAGCAGAAGCAGCAGTAACAGGAGACTACAAGAAAGCCGTTCTTGCATTAACGATTAACCCGCTTGTGCAATCTGATAAGCTTGCTAAGCAAATCGTTGATGAAATGTTAGAAGCTCACAAAGAACATTTACCACAATTCTTCAAGAAAGTTGAAGCATAAAAGCACGATATGAAATGCTCTGGGGCATATCGTTCCAGAGCTTTTCCTATGGAAAAAATCAATTTACCTCTTTCTACATCGGCTAATGACGGATGAGAGTAGGTTATGGAGGAACCAGTGATGTTCAAGAAAACATCCTTCTTTTTTATGGGGTTAGTGATCGCGTGTTTAGGAGTAGGATTAATTATTAAGTCAGGTGTAGGAGCAGGACCTTGGGACGCATTTTTTGTAGGTATTGTGAATAAATTAGGCCTTACCGTTGGAATTTGGGTTATGCTAATCCAGGCCTTTTATTTAGTGTTTAATTCCATCTTAGCAAAGAAACGAATACAGTTTGAATCAGTGATTACGGTATTTTTATGGGGAATAATTATTGATTTTCAAATGGGTGTTACTTTAAAGAATGTCCAACTTGATGAGGCTGTATGGACCATGCAATGGGGTGCCTTCCTAGCTGGAATCGTTCTTACGGGAATTGGAATCGGAATCTACTTGACCTCTAAATTTCCAACCATGCCATATGATGGCACGATGCTTATTATAAGTGAGCGATTTCATATTACGCTAAATGTATCTCGAACGATTTTAGAGGGGATTGGCTTAGCTTTTGCGTGGATTGTTGGTGGTCCGATTGGTTTAGGAACTGTGATTATTATGTTGATGATTGGGCCACTCATTCAAATCTGTACGCGCTACTCAACTCTCATCTATGAAAAAATATAATTAGATTGCTAGGAGCTCCTACTATGTTTTAGGGCTCCTTTCTTATGTCGGCAGCTGTTTTTATTTGGCATAAAAATTGGTCTAGACAACTATATGTATAGAGTGATATGATAATCATGCAAAAAGGTCACAAAAGAAAGAAGGTAGAGAGGATGAGTTCTTCTCGTTCACCCCTTTTATTAAAAGGGATGAGAGTTTTTTCAGAACAGGGAATTATTGAAAGCGGTTATATTAAGACTTGTAATCAGAAAATAGTAGAAGTAGGATCACTCGAGATGCTACCTGACGAAAGTGGATTTGAAGTAATTGAACTTCCTCCTCACTTTAATCTTCTGCCTGGCTTTATCGATGTGCATATTCACGGAGCCAACGGTGCAGATGTAATGGATGCTACCGAGGATGCCTTATATACGATGGCAAATTCTCTTCCACGTGAAGGAACAACAAGCTTCTTGGCCACAACCATGACACAGTCTCATGAAAAAATTGAGAGTGCCATAGAAGCCGCTGGTAAATATATCAGAAAAAATCAAGCAACACCCCAAGCAGAGATTCTAGGTATCCATCTCGAAGGGCCATTTGTGAATCCTGATAAAGCGGGAGCGCAGCCAATGGAACATATGATGCATCCAAATACCGAGCTGTTTCAAAAATGGCAAACCCTTTCAAGAGATACGATAAAGCTTGTTACCCTTGCGTCCGAGCTTCCTGGTGGATTGGAGCTTATCAAATATTTAAGTGACCAACATATTATTGCCTCTATTGGTCATTCAGATGCAACCTTTGAAGAAGTAAAGCAAGCAGTAGAAGCAGGTTCCACTCATGTTACCCATCTTTTTAATCAAATGAGAGGGTTGCATCATCGGGAGCCTGGTGTAGCCGGTGCTGCACTTTTATTAGAAGAGTTAAAGGCTGAGTTGATTGTGGATGGTATTCATGTTCACCCAGAAATGGTCCGTTTTGCATTTCAGCAAAAGAAAAAGGATGGTCTAATCTTAATCACAGATTCGATGAGAGCAAAGTGCCTGAAAAATGGCGTGTACGAACTCGGTGGTCAAGACGTGTATGTGAACAATGAAATGGCGACGCTTTCAGATGGAACGCTTGCAGGCAGTATATTAGAAACCAAACGTGCTGTGAAAAATATGATTAAATACACAAATTGTACGCTTGAGGATGTTGTGCATATGGCATCGATTAACCCTGCCAAGCAATTAAACGTATACGACAGAAAAGGAAGCATTACTGTTGGAAAGGATGCCGACTTGGTTATTTTAGATGGAAACCTGGAAGTGGAATTGACAGTTTGTCGTGGATCGATTGCATTTCAGAGAAAGGAATAGATGATGAAACTAATTGAAGTAAAAAACTATGAGCATATGTGTGAACTAGCTGCAAGCTATATCAGTAAAAAGGTTCAAGGTAATCCAAACATTAGGCTTGGATTAGCAACAGGGGGAACACCTCTAGGGACGTATGAAAAGCTGATTGAGGATTATAAGAATGGAAAAACATCTTACAAACAAGTTGTGAGCTTTAACTTGGACGAATATATTGGGTTAACAGGACAGAATCCAAATAGCTACCGTTTCTATATGAATGATCATTTTTTTAACCATATTGATATTGATCTGGAAAATACCTTTGTGCCAAACGGAACGGCGGTAGATCTAGAGCAAGAATGTCGAAATTACGACGAGCAAATTTTAGAAAAAGGCGGAATTGATCTTCAGTTATTGGGAATCGGGTCTAACGGTCATATCGGTTTTAACGAACCGGGTGCTTCTTTTGGGTCGTATACGCATGTGGTGGAGCTAGCCGAGTCAACGAGAGAAGCAAACTCCATTTATTTTGAGAACATGGAGGACGTGCCGAAAAAGGCCGTCACTATGGGGATTGCTTCGATTATGAAGAGCAAGGAAATTCTTTTACTAGTGTCAGGAGAGCATAAGCATGATGCGTTAGCGAAGCTATTAACGGGAGATTTGACCGAGCAGTTTCCAGCTTCTATCTTAAAGCAACATCCTTCTGTCACTATTATGGCGGATGAAGCGGCCATTGGAAATTTGAAGAAAAAGGAAGTTACTTATGATTAATAAAAACTCGCCTATTCCTATCTATTATCAGCTGGAGGAGCTGATAAAGGATCAAATTGAAAAAGGGGATTTGAAGCCTGGAGATTCCCTTCCACCGGAGCGGGAATATGCGGAGACCTACCAAATTAGTCGAATGACCGTTCGCCAAGCGTTCACAAAGCTAGTGAATGACGGGTACTTATATCGCCTCCAAGGGAAGGGGACCTTTGTAGCAGAAAGGAAAGTCGAGCAAGGTCTTCAAGGGCTAACAAGCTTTACGGAAGATATGAGAGCCAGGGGCTTGGAACCAGGTAGTCAGCTTATCAATTTCGAAGTCATTCCAGCACCTGTTCGTATCGCAAAATCTCTAGCAATTGATGAAAGTAGTCCTGTGTACGAAATTAAACGAATCCGTCTCGCTGACCAAGTGCCAATGGCGCTTGAAACTACCTATATATCCGTAGACAAGATAAAGGGCCTCACAAAAGAGATTGTGAATCGATCGTTGTATGAGTATATCGAGGGTACGTTAGGCTTTCGAATAGATCATGCAAGACAAATCATTGAATCATCGGTGGCGAATCAAATTGAATCAGAGTTTTTAAGCATTAAAGAAGGTGCCCCAATTATGCTGATTCAGAGAAACACATACCTTGAAGATGAAACGCCTATTGAAGTGGTGAAGTCCTCTTACCGTGCCGATCGCTACAAGTTTATGATCGATATGAAGAGATAGAAGGGGAGGTGGGAGAACATGATGAAAGAGTATTTTCAAAAACTGAGAGACTTACTCGATGAGGTCGAAAATGAGGAACAGGGAAAAATGAGAGAAGCGGCTCATAAGATTGCTCGATGTATTCAAGATGATGGCATCATCCATGTATTTGGCTCTGGACACTCCCATATGCTCGCAGAAGAGCTCTTTTACCGTGCTGGTGGACTCGCTCCGATCAGCCCGATTCTCATAGAAGAGTTGATGCTCCATAAAGGAGCGGTTGAATCATCCAATCTAGAAAAAAAGAGTGGTCTAGCAAATAAGCATCTTTCTTCTAGCAATATTCTAGCAGGTGATATCGTCATCGTGGCTTCTACTTCTGGAAGAAATCCCGTTCCGATTGAAGTGGCTGAAATTGCGAGAGAGAGGGGCGCGTATGTCATTGCAATTACTTCCCCTCGTTATGCGGCAACACAAGCTTCTAGGCATGAAAGTGGAAAGTACTTGTTTGAGATGGCTCACTTAATTATTGATAATCACATAGAGATTGGCGACACCCTTTTGCAGCATCCTAAGAGTGCAAGTGGGTTTAGCTCCGGTTCTTCTATTATCGGTATGACAATCGTGAATGCGATCATGGCTGAAACCATACAGCTGATGCTTGAAGAGGGAAAAGAGCCACCCGTGTTTTTGAGCAATAATGCCAACAATGCGGGTTCCCATAATCAACAATTAGTTGATCGCTACAAAGAAAGAATCCCTATGTTAGTAACAAACTTATATAAATAACTTTTTGAGGAGAAAGAGGAGGGAAACGAAATGGTGATGAAGTATTTACAAAAAATTGGTCGTTCACTTATGCTTCCTGTGGCCGTTTTACCAGCAGCAGCCATTCTGATGGGGATTGGTTATTGGATAGATCCATCTGGCTGGGGAGCAGGTAGTCCAGTCGCGGCGTTCCTGATTAAAGCAGGAGGATCCATTATTGATAATATGGCGATTCTCTTCGCGGTCGGAGTTGCCCTAGGAATGTCCAAGGATAAAGATGGATCTGCAGCCCTAAGTGGTCTCGTTGCGTATTTGGTGGTTACCACCTTACTTTCAACGAACGCTGTAGCAATGCTTCAAGGGATTGATCCAGAAGATGTAAATGCGGCATTTGGAAAAATTGGCAATCAATTTATTGGTATTTTATCAGGGTTAGTCGCAGCATTCGCATACAATCGTTTTAGTCATGTAAAGCTGCCAGATGCCCTTGCCTTTTTTAGTGGAAAACGTCTCGTACCAATTATGACGGCTGTGTCTATGTTAGTGGTATCATTAGTTCTTTTCTTTGCATGGCCAGTTATATTCACTGGATTGGTTTCATTTGGTACAGCATTCAGTAAGCTTGATTTTATCGGAGCAGGGTTGTATGGATTCTTTAACCGTTTATTAATTCCAACAGGGTTACACCACGCACTCAATTCTGTATTCTGGTTTGATGTAGCTGGCATTAACGATATCGGTAACTTCTGGTCTGGAAATGGAACAAAAGGAACAACAGGTATGTACCAAGCTGGTTTCTTCCCTGTCATGATGTTTGGTTTACCGGCAGCAGCACTTGCCATGTATCATTCAGCAAAAACGGCTCGTAAAAAGCAAGTGGCTTCCTTAATGCTTGCGGCAGGATTTGCTTCATTCTTTACGGGGGTAACAGAACCGTTAGAATTTGCCTTCATGTTCGTGGCACCCATGTTATATGTCGTTCACGCCGTGTTAACAGGAATTTCTTTAGCTGTGGCAGCATTTTTCCACTGGACAGCTGGATTTGGCTTTAGTGCAGGTTTCGTAGACTTTGTATTAAGTTCAAGATTGCCACTCGCTAACCAACCATATATGCTTCTTGTGCAAGGTTTATTATTTGCCGTTATTTATTATTTCTTGTTCCGTTTCCTAATTAAAAAGTTCAATTTAATGACTCCTGGTCGTGAAGAAGAAACAGAGGAATCAGGAGAAGCTGCTTCAACTGGTCGTGACAAGTTCGCACAAATGGCAGCTGTCATTTATGAAGGCTTAGGTGGAGATGTTAACGTCACATCTGTAGACAATTGCGTCACTCGTCTCCGCGTAGAGGTAAAGGATATGGGAGCTGTTGACCAAGCGAAAATCAAATCAACTGGCATTCCAGGAATCAATATTGTTGGGCAAAACAGTATTCAGGTCATCGTCGGAACACAAGTGCAGTTTGTTGCTGATGAGGTCGAAAAAATTCGTAAGAACAAGTAATTGGTAAACTAACTTAAATAAATATGCTTTTGAAAACTGTAAACAGCGCGAATGTTTACAGTTTTTTTGGTTAAATTTTAGTAAAGTAGGTTTTTATCGTACATCTTAAAGAATGTTTGGTGGTATACTTAGGTGTATTTGAGGCGAGTGATAAAAGGTTTACCTATTTCTCGCAGGGGGATGGAGGTGCGCACGTGAGCGCAGAACAAAGGAAAAAATTAATTGTCCTTATGATTAATATGTTTATAGCCATTGGGAGCTTCGGTATTATAATCCCGATTTTACCTGCATATTTGCAATCGATTGGACAGGGAGGAACAGCAGCCGGTCTAATGATAGCGATTTTTGCTGGAGCACAGCTTATTTTCTCACCGATTGCCGGAAAATGGACGGATCAATACGGTCGAAGAAAAATGATTATTTATGGACTAGTAGGATTAACGGCATCAATGTTTATTTTTTATGCTGTTGACACCATTTGGTGGTTATATTTTTCACGGGTAATTGGTGGAATTGGGGCAGCCCTCCTTGTACCTGCTATATTTGCTTATGTGGCAGACATTACAACGATGGAGCAGCGTGCCAAAGGAAACAGTTTGATCTCAGCTGCTATGTCACTTGGAATTGTAATTGGACCGGGGATCGGTGGCTTTTTAACAGATTACGGATTAAAAGTACCGTTCCTAATCTCAGCGATTGTTTCGCTAGTAGCAGTTATATTTTCAATCATTGTTTTAAAAGAAAGCCAACAGGAACAAGCAGAAGGAGTTCATTATGATGATGAGTCGATGGTGAAGAAGCTTGTTCGATCAGTGAAAATGCCTTATTTTATTCCTTTAGTGATTACCCTTGTAATGAGCTTTGGGTTAATGGCTTATGAATCCGTACTAGGATTGTTTGTTGATAATGAGTTCGGTGCTACTCCTCAAGAAATTGCCTTGATGATAACAGCGACAGGAATCATCAGTACCATTGTTCAATTGTTTGTTGTTGATCGATTGGTGGTAAACCTTGGGGAAGAGAAAGTCCTAAATATCTTTTTAGGAGTTGCTACAGTAGGATTTCTGTTATCCATCTTTGCTTCAAGCTATGTGCTGTTCTTTGGTATTACTTTAATCATTTTCTTAGCAACATCTATTCTACGCCCTGTGTTAAACACCCTTATTTCAAAGCTTGCTGGACATGAACAAGGTTTTGCAATGGGGATGAACAATGCGTATATGAGTATCGGGAATATTCTTGGGCCAACGCTTGCTGGGCTACTTTATGATGTGAATATCATTTATCCATTTGTATTAGGGTTAATATTATTATTGTTCACATTGATGACCACAATGATTTGGGTGAAACGCTCACCGAAACAACCGAAACTGGGCACACCTGAAAAGGTTTAAAACCATGAGGTATTAAATTAAGATTTCAACTCGCTTCCCTGTTGGTGATGCGAGTTTTTTCGTGTTTTAAAACAGATAATGAAAGTGATTAGGAAAGTGGAAATAAGTGAACGATGAAGTAGTACTTCTTCTAAGAATAATTGTATATACATTTATCGGTATATGTTTATAATTATAGTGATAGAGGGAAAGGTGGTCGCATGGGCCATCTTTTCTTTGAAAGATGTAAGAGAAGATATGGTGGTGAACAGAATGATTAAATATCAACAAATATCAGATGAAATGAGAAAAAGACTGTTAGATGAATATTATCCAACCGATCAGCCGATTCCTGATGAGATATCGTTAGCTAAACAGTTCGGTTGCAGCCGGATGACGATGAAAAGAGCGTTAGATATTTTAGTAATGGAAGGTTATTTATATAGAAAGCGTGGTCACGGGACATTTATCGTTAAGTCAGCTATTCAAAAAAATAAAGTGAATGTTGTTGGAAATGACACTCTAGGATTGTCGCATTTGTTAAAAGGAAAAGGGCAAGAGATTAAAAGTAAGGTATTACAATTTGAGGTGAAGTTTCCGACACAAGAAATCGCGTCTCATCTTTCCATTGATTTAGATACACCCATATATGATATTATCCGTCTTAGGATTGTGGAAAATGAACCGTACGTTATCGAGCAAACCTATATGCCAACCACTATTATCCCAGGAATCAATGAAAAAATATTACATTCATCCATATATAACTACATCACAACCACGTTAGAGCTAACCATTGCGGGTACTCATAAAAAAATAAGAGCTTGTAAACCGAATCAAATGGATCAAACTCATCTTGATTGTCGAGAAGATGATCCCATCTTAGAAGTAGAGCAGGTCGTTTATTTAAATAACGGAATGCCGTTTGAGTACTCGTTTTCAAGACATCGTTATGACAAGTTTGAATTTACAACCGTTAATATTAGACGATAGTTCTGGAAGGGAGAGACGGAAATTGAAGCCGACGGTTTATATTACAAGGAAAGTCCCTGATGAGATCATTCAAAGGATAGAAGAGCATTGCGTGATTCTAATGTGGGAGAAAGAAGATATGGCTGTACCAAGAGATGAGTTAGAAAAAGAAATACAGGAAGTAGATGGTCTATTTTGCTTGTTAACCGACAGTATTGATCACTCTCTATTGGAAAAGGCGAAAAGATTAAAGGTAATCAGTAATATGGCGGTAGGCTATAACAATATAGATATTGAAGCAGCAAAGTTAAAAGGAATTACAGTTACTAATACACCTGGAGTATTAACAGAAACAACCGCTGATTTAACATTTGCATTATTAATGGCAACCGCACGTAGATTAATAGAGTCCTCGAGGTATTTGAGTAATGGGGAGTGGCAAACATGGTCTCCTATGCAATTGACTGGTCAAGATGTGTACGGGGCAACAATAGGTATTATTGGCATGGGGAGAATTGGAGCGGCTTTGTTAAAAAGAGCACAAGGCTTTGACATGAAAATCCTCTATCATAATCGGTCTCGAAAGTTGGACTTAGAAAAAAATTTCTCCATGACGTATGTTGAATTGGATCAGTTATTAAAGGAATCTGATTATGTATGTATCATGACTCCTTATACTCCAGATACAAAGAATTTAATTGGAGCAAAAGAATTAGCTTTAATGAAAAGCAATGCCATTTTAATCAATACTGCACGCGGTGGAATTGTAAATGAGGATGCCTTGTATAGTGCTTTACAGTCAGGTCAGATTTGGGCTGCTGGATTGGATGTATTTGAGGAAGAACCCGTTGCGCTGAATCATCCGTTATTAACATTGCCAAATGTAGTGACTCTTCCTCATATAGGGAGCGCGAGCATCAAAACACGACTTCAAATGGCCCATCTAGCAACAGATAATTTATTATTAGCATTAAATAATCAAACACCGAAGCATGTAGTTGTATAAAAGTTATAGCTTCATAGTCCAACAGAAGGATTGATGATATGAAAAAAAATGTGATTACGGCAACAAAGGAAAAGGTTTTATTTATTTGGAGAATTCCATCCTTAAAAGTCCTATTCTTAATTAACACCATCCTTGGTTTTTCAACCTCCTTCTTTATTCCTTACTCATCTCTTTTCGGAATTGATGAAGTCGGAATGAGTAACGCAGCATTTGGTATTTTTATGACCGTGCTGGCGTTAGGTGGGGTAACCATCAGCAGTTCATTGGCAAAGTTATCAGATACAAAGCTTAGTCGGAGATACTTGCTGATCCTCACAACCTTCGCTGGAGTGATTGGGTATATATTATTTGCTTACTTACGAAATTATTTTGCTTTGTCTGTAACCGCCTTCTTTCTATTAGGGGCATCAGCAGCTGCTGTTCCTCAATTATGGGCATATGCAAGAGATGCTTTAAAAGAGGCTGCTATCCCAGCGGAGGATACTCCGTTTATTATGAATATCTTTCGAATGTTTTTTGCCTTGGCTTGGACGGTGGGACCTGCTCTCGGGGCATGGCTCTTAATATTGGTTGACTTCAAGGGGCTGTTTTTATTCGTAGCTGCAGGGTACTTGCTTGCCTTTCTAACCGTTTTGTTTTTATTAAAGGAAGTATCAAAACAGAAGATTGTGAATCAAGAGGCATTGTCAGTAAAAAAATCGATCATCAAACCGCATATTTTTGCCAATCTAGCTGCGGCACTATTGCTTTCGACCGCTACTTCTATTCATATGTTAAATGTGCCTCAATTTGTTACGAAGGTACTTCATGGAACGGAAATGGATGTTGGTTTGATTTTTAGTGTGCCACCGATTTTTGAGGTTCCAATGATGATTGGGCTTGGTTTACTAGCTACAAGGATGGATGTTGCACTGCTTGTGAAAATTGGATTTGTTACTGCCTTTACGTATTTTCTCTTATTTAATTTTGTTACCGAGCCTTGGCAAATCTATCCCTTGCAAATCTTAAGTGCCGCACAGGTTTCCATTACGTCTGGGATTGCTATTTCGTATTTTCAGGATTTTATGCCAGAAGCACCGGGTACGGCAACGACTCTTTACATGAACACGACACAGATTGGATCTACGGTAGGGTATTTGTTGTTCGGTCTTATTTCAGAGTTCATCAATTATGACCATATGATTGCGGTCTATACTCTTTCTGCAGGCTTGGCATGTGTATTTATCGTTCTTTATGGAAAAGAAAGAAGAATTCAAACTACAGCACAAACAAATGCACCAGGTTTATAAAAAATAATGTTAATTTAAAAGAGAACGAATAGAAGAAATCTGAAAAAGTTAATGCCTGAAAGCCTGTTGCACCCATCCTAACGATCGGGGCAGCAGGCTTTTTTCATAAATAGAATGTAATGGGGAAAAGTAGGGAAAGAAACGTTGAACGCTGGAAGGGTGTATTCAAAGTGGGATTAATGGAATACAGAAAACTTGATCGTCCGTTGCAAATTCTTCTGTTAGGAGTATTGCTTGCCCACTTAGGGTCCTATCTTGTGATGCCAATGCTTCCTATTATACTAACCACTGAAACAGAACTAACCTTGGTACAAATTGGGACAATCTTAGCAACGATAGCGATTACTTTTCAATTTGGAAGTATTACAGGAGGAGTACTTGCGGATCGAATAGGGAGACGTTTTATCATCGGCTTGGGTGCCTTGATTACGGCAGGTGGAGTGATGTGCTTTGGCATATTTTCCGATTACCTGTTTCTTCTTGGTTCGGCAGCTATCATGGGTCTTGGAAATGGATTGAATGCTCCCTCCACGAAGGCAGCGATTGCAGCATTCGCTTCTTCAAGTGGAAACCAAACAACTGCCTTTTCTCTTCGTGGGATTGCGGCCAATGTAGGGACAGGTACCAGTGGATTTGTGATTTTTTTCCTTTTAGCTGAAGCCTCAAGAACCATCTTTTTTATCGCAGCTGCTATTTATGTAGGGCTGGCTTTAGTGAGTTGGGTCTTACTTCCGAAAAACTGCGGCGACATCCCTTGTCCATCACTGCCATTAGGAGCATATGGGGAAGCGTTAAAGCATCGGCCATTTATCATTTTTAGTGTGGTGACCGTTCTGATATGGGCACTTTATGCACAGTTCTCACTTGCACTGCCACTACGGGCAACGGTGGTACTAGATAATCCGAAAAATATCTCTTTAATTTGGACGGTCAACAGTTTTATCGTTATCACCCTGCAAGGCTTGATCACCAAGCGGTTTATTACAAAAATGAATCCGATCTCGGCATTAGGAGTGGGCGTACTATTTGTTTCGGCAGGGATATCCATGTTATTTTTCTCAAATGGGTTTGTCCTATTTATTGTTAGTGGAGCCATCTTTGTGATTGGGGAAATGATGATTTTGCCCACGGTAGATAGTACGATTTCTCAGCTTTCCAAACCAGAGCTCATCAGTTTATTTTTTGCGTTATCAAATGTGGTGTATGGATTGGGGGAAGCAGGAGGAAAAACAATAGGTGGGCGCCTGTTGGATGTAGGTGGTGTAAACAATGCCTTTCCTTCGATCGTCTTTGCGATTGCCGGACTTGTTATCTTTTTTCTAGTGATGATGTTAAAAAGGTGGGGACCGTTAACCGAGTCTTTAACAAGGGCAGCAAAGGATCCGAGAAGGCCGGAGGAGGCTCCTAGGATTTCAGCAGAACCAGCGCAGAATCGAACCCATCCGCTACACCGCTTTGAACCTGAAATCTTTTTCCGAAAAAAACCTACGACGGATTAATAGGTGAGGGGACAACGAAATTGTCCTCTTTTTATCATTATTTCTATCTTTGTCACAACTACCATTTGAATTTCATATGTTATAATATTCAAAAGAACGTTTGAATGAAATGGGGAAGTGTAATGGCGAAAGAGGATGTATGTGAGGTCACCTGTTTTGATGAGGAGAAGGTTACAAAAGTAAAAAATGAGCTTAATATGCAAAACACGATGGAGGTCTCTAAGCTTTTTAAAGCATTAGCGGATGACACGCGTGTAAAAATTGCTTATTCGCTAAGTGTGGAAGAGGAGCTTTGCGTATGCGATGTGGCTAATATTGTTGGTTGCACCGTAGCTACTGCTTCGCATCATCTCCGTCTCCTTCGAAACCTGGGTCTTGCCACCTACCGAAAAGAAGGAAAGCTGGTTTACTATTCCTTAGACGATGAGCATGTCAAACAACTCGTTAACATTGCCTTTACTCATCAAAAGGAGGTGGCATTACGTGGATAATTCAACTGGATTGACGAATAGTAAGCAAGTGTACCGCGTTCAAGGGCTTTCTTGAGCCCAGCTGTGCCAAAAAGTTCGAAACGAACGTAAAGCACCTGGATGGTGTTTTTGATGCGAATATAAACTTTGGTGCTGCCAAACTAACTGTGTTTGGTGAAGCAACGATAGAAGAAATTGAAAAAGCTGGAGCATTTGACGGTATTAAGGTTCAAGCCGAAAAGGCTCGTATTCAAGAAGTGAAGGTGCCGTTTTTTCAAAAGTATGCAATGGTTCTTGCATCCTTTGTGCTTTTGCTTATAGGATGGGCCATGGGTGAGGTCCGTGGGGAAGAATCCTTTGCATCGATGGCAGCTTATGCATCGTCCATGATCTTAGGAGGTTACCGCCTGTTCCAGACAGGATTCAAAAATCTCTTCCGCCTTGAGTTTGATATGAAAACACTCATGACCATAGCTGTTATTGGAGCTGCCATTATCGGTGAATGGGGCGAAGGGGCAACAGTTGTGATCTTGTTTGCGATTAGTGAAGTGCTTGAATCGTACTCGATGGATAAAGCTCGCCAATCGATTCGCTCACTGATGGATATTGCTCCAAAAGAAGCTATGATACGGCGTGGCACGAAAGAAATGATTGTTAATGTAGAAGACATCCAAATGAATGATGTTCTACTTGTAAAGCCTGGACAAAAATTAGCGATGGATGGGATCATCGTAAAAGGCCTGTCATCCATCAATCAGGCAGCCATTACCGGGGAATCTGTACCTGTTGCAAAGGGAGTGAACGATGAAGTTTACGCCGGGACCCTAAATGAAGAAGGTTTTCTTGAGGTAAAGGTAACAAAGCATGTGGAAGATACGACGATTGCGAAAATCATCCACTTGGTTGAAGAAGCGCAAGCGGAAAGAGCTCCATCACAGGCATTTGTTGACCGCTTTGCAAAGTATTACACACCTATCATTATGTTATTCGCTCTTGGAGTTGCAGTTGTCCCGCCGTTATTGTTCGGCGCTGAGTGGAATGAGTGGGTATATCAAGGTTTGGCTGTGTTAGTGGTTGGTTGTCCATGTGCTTTAGTTATTTCCACACCTGTTGCTATCGTAACAGCCATTGGAAATGCAGCAAAAAGAGGCGTTTTAATCAAAGGTGGTATTCATTTAGAAGAAATGGGAGCCATAAAGGCGATTGCGTTTGATAAAACCGGCACGTTAACTAAGGGCATCCCGGTCGTCACCGACTATCAAACCGCTCCGAATATTCCTGCCAACGAGACTTTTGCCATTATAGCAGCACTAGAAAAGGTCTCTCAGCATCCACTTGCCACGGCTATTTTAAAAAAGGCTGAACAATGGGAAATGAATTACGACCATTTAGAACTGGAGGATTTTACATCTGTCACGGGAAAAGGGATCGTTGGAAAAATTGCTGGAACGAACTACTATGTAGGAAGTCCAAGTTTTATTCATGAACAGTTGGAGGATGGCTTGGCAACAGTTTATCGTGAGAAAATTACTGTGCTCGAGGAACAAGGAAAAACGGTGATGGCTGTTTGTTCATCCCAACAGTTCCTAGCACTAGTGGCAGTGGCCGATGAGATTCGAGAAGAAACAAAATACGTGGTACAACAGCTTCACTCACTCGGACTGCAAAAGACTATTATGCTTACAGGAGATAATGAAGGTACGGCAAAGGCAATTGGACAAAAGGCAGGAGTAAACGAGGTAAAAGCCAATCTTCTTCCTCAAGAAAAGCTCTCTTTTATTAAAGAATTGCGTGCTACTTATCAGCGGGTAGCTATGGTTGGTGATGGTGTAAATGATGCACCGGCCTTAGCAGCTTCCTCCGTTGGCATTGCGATGGGAGGAGCAGGTACTGATACGGCCCTAGAAACAGCGGATATTGCGCTTATGGCTGATGATTTGAGAAAGCTTCCATTCACGGTGAAGTTAAGTAGAAAGGCATTAACTATCATTAAACAGAATATCACCTTTTCACTTGGTATCAAGCTATTGGCGTTATTACTTGTGGTCCCAGGTTGGCTCACATTATGGATTGCTATCTTTGCGGATATGGGAGCCACGCTAATTGTGACGCTGAATAGCCTTCGATTGCTGCGGGTAAAAGATGAATCATAGGGCTTCCTTTTGGGGAGCCTTTTCTTATAGAATCTTGTTCAAAAATTATCCATATATTTCTTTTGTTCTTTATTTACATACTATACAGGGGTATGCTATTATAAGCTCATAAAAGGAGGGAGTCATATGAATCAAGATGATTCTTTGCTAAATGAAGAGGAAATCTGCCATAGCAGTGATCGAAAAAGTCACCATTCAGATAAAGTGAAAAGCAATCTTGTCACACGACTAAATCGCATTGAAGGTCAAATTCGAGGGATTAAGGGATTAATTGAAAAAGACACCTATTGTGATGATGTTATTACACAAATCTCCGCCACTCAATCGGCTTTAAATAGTGTTGCGAAAATATTGCTTGAGGGCCATCTAAAGGGCTGTGTCGTAGATCGACTACAAGAAGGCGACATGGAAGTTTTAGATGAAGTATTGGTTACCATTCAAAAATTAATGAAAAAATAAGGAGTTGTTAGTCATGGAGAAAGTTACATTACAAGTAGAAGGTATGTCATGTGGACACTGCGTAAAAGCAGTAGAAGGTAGTGTTGGGGAATTAGCAGGAGTAGCAGCTGTAAAGGTTAATTTAGAAAATAAATCCGTTGCTGTAGAATTTGATGCTGACAAAGTATCATTGGATACAATCAAAGAAACAATTGATGATCAAGGTTATGATGTAAAGTAAATAGAAAAGCGGAGCTAGACAAAAAGACAGCGTGCTAGAAATAGCACGTTCTCTTTTCAAAAAAACATACCCTATATAGGTATAAGGAGTTTTTCATATGAGTGAAAAAGTACTAGAAAACCAATTTCAAATTACCGGTATGACTTGTGCTGCATGTTCTACTCGCATTGAAAAAGGTCTGAAAAAAATGGACGGAGTTACGGATGCCAATGTAAATTTAGCTCTCGAAAAAGCGACGGTAAAGTTTGATGCCTCTGTGACAGGACCAGCTAACATTCAAGAGAAAATTCGTGCGCTTGGATATGACGTGATTACTGAAAAAGCCGAGCTAAATGTGACTGGCATGACATGTGCAGCATGTTCCACACGTATTGAAAAAGGGTTAAACAAACTTGACGGTGTCGTCGGTGCCAACGTGAACCTCGCTCTAGAAAAAGCAGCTGTTGAATACAATCCAGCGGCTGTGTCTGTTACGGATTTGATTCAAAAAATAGAAAAGCTTGGATACGGGGCAACTGTAAAATCCGACGAAAATGAAAAGGAATCAGTCGACCATCGTTTACAGGAAATCCAAAAGCAGCAAAGAAAGTTTCTCTTCTCTTTAATCTTATCTCTTCCACTTTTGTGGGCAATGGCCGGGCATTTTTCATTTACCTCCTTTTTATATGTTCCCGAAGCGTTTATGAATCCATGGGTACAAATGGCATTAGCGACACCTGTCCAATTTTTCATCGGTAAGCAGTTTTATGTGGGTGCCTATAAAGCACTTCGTAACAAAAGTGCGAACATGGATGTGCTCGTGGCACTAGGAACATCTGCTGCATATTTCTACAGTGTGTATCTTGCCATTGGAACGATTGGCCACAACGGACACGGAGTCGGATTGTATTTTGAAACAAGTGCGGTATTAATCACATTAATCATATTAGGAAAATTGTTTGAAGTGAAAGCAAAAGGGCGATCCTCGGAAGCAATTAAAAAGCTCATGGGGCTTCAAGCAAAAACAGCTCTTGTTGTTCGTGATGGAGCGGAAGTAGAAATTCCGTTAGAGCAGGTAGTAGCTGGCGATGTGTTGCTGGTTAAGCCTGGGGAAAAGATTCCAGTGGATGGCGTTATTTTAGAAGGACAGTCTGCCCTTGATGAGAGCATGCTGACAGGTGAAAGTGTTCCAGTTGATAAAACAGTTGGTGATCTGGTTATTGGAGCCACTCTGAATAAAAATGGATTCTTAAAGGTGCAAGCAACGAAAGTCGGGAAGGACACAGCTCTTGCGCAAATTATTAAGGTGGTAGAAGAAGCGCAAGGATCAAAAGCGCCGATTCAACGCTTGGCGGATTCGATTTCAGGCATTTTTGTCCCTATCGTAGTCGGTATTGCCGTTCTAACCTTCCTTGTTTGGTTTTTCTGGGTCGCACCAGGGGACTTCCCAGAAGCATTAGAAAAGTTAATTGCCGTGTTAGTGATCGCTTGTCCTTGTGCGCTTGGTCTCGCCACACCAACTTCAATCATGGCAGGATCTGGTCGTGCAGCAGAATACGGTATTCTTTTTAAAGGCGGAGAGCACTTAGAAATGACGCACCGTATTCAAACGGTCATTCTTGATAAAACAGGTACGATTACCAATGGAAAGCCGGTATTAACGGATGTAGTAACTACCATGAATGAAGACGAATTCTTATCTTTGGTCGGTTCGGCTGAGAAGCAATCTGAGCACCCTCTTGCGCAAGCGATTGTGGAAGGAATTAAGGAAAAAGGAAGTGCGCTCGTCGATGTGTCACAATTTGAAGCAATACCTGGTTTCGGAATTAAGGCCATGGTGGCTGAAAAAAATGTGTTAGTCGGTACACGCCGTTTGATGAAGAAATACGAAATTGATGTATCAGAATCCGCTCTCGAAAAGATGGTCTTTTTTGAGAAAGAAGGGAAAACCGCGATGCTAGTAGCGGTTGATGGTGCTTTTGCTGGTATCGTTGCCGTTGCTGATACAATTAAAGAAACGTCACGTTCAGCCATTGCACGCTTGAAGGATATGGGACTTGAAGTCATCATGATTACTGGTGACAATGAGCAAACGGCTCAAGCAATCGCAAAAGAAGCAGGAGTGGATCGCGTCATTGCCGAAGTGCTTCCAGAAGGAAAGGCTGAGGAAGTGAAAAAGCTGCAGGAAGCTGGAAAGAAAGTGGCGATGGTTGGTGATGGAATCAATGATGCTCCAGCTTTGGCAATTGCTGATATTGGTATGGCGATTGGAACAGGTACCGATGTGGCGATGGAGGCTGCGGACATTACGCTCATCAGAGGTGACTTAAACAGCATAGCAGACGCCATTTTTATGAGTAAAAAGACGATCACAAATATTAAGCAAAATCTATTTTGGGCATTCGCCTACAACACATTAGGCATTCCGATTGCCGCACTGGGCTTCTTAGCTCCATGGCTTGCTGGAGCAGCCATGGCCTTCAGCTCCGTTTCAGTTGTGTTAAATGCATTACGGTTACAGCGAATGAAGCTTTAAAAATAAAGAGTGTGTGCTCCGACAACGGTCGGGGCATTTTTAATTGGTTTGGTACTTATGACACTTTGTGGAATGAAAAAGAGGGTCCTCAGGTCATAAAGTAACTTTTATGACGTGTGAGGCTAAGGAAAAGGAAGGGGAGAAGTTATAAAGTGAATGTTATGACCTCTGAAGCATGAAAAAGGGAGAGCATCTGTTATAAAAAATATAAATAGTGGAGTCTAGGTTTGATTCCCATGAACGCAGAAATCACAAGCTAGCGGTAACCAAAGAGGCAGTTTGATTCCCGTAAACGCAGAAATCACAAGCTAGCGGTAACCAAAGAGGCAGTTAGATTCCCATGAACGTAGAAATCACAAGCCAGCGGTAACCAAAGAGGCAGTTAGATTCCCGTGAAAGCAGAAATCACAAGCCAACGGTAACCAAAGAAGCAGTTAGATTCCCATGAACGCAGAAAACACAAGCTAGCGGTAACTAAAGAGGCAGTTAGATTCCCGTGAACGCAGAAAACACAAGCCAGCGGTAACCAAAGAGGCAGTTAGATTCCCGTGAACGCAGAAATCACAAGCTAGCGGTAACTAAAGAGGCAGTTAGATTCCCGTGCACGCAGAAATCACAAGCCAGCGGTAACTAAAGAGGCAGTTAGATTCCCGTGCACGCAGAAATCAAAAGCCAACGGTAACCAAAGTGACTGTTTGTTTCCCTCTAACCAAAAAAAATGGTCCCAGTGGCAACCAACCCTATCTATCAAAGCTATTAACAAAAGCCAGCTACCAAAACCCATCCCCTCAAGACAGATAAGTAGAACAAAAAAACTAAGAGGGTTAACCACTTGAGCTAACCCTCTTAGTTTTTTATTTACTGATGGCTACACGATACTCGTTTGTTAGATTTTCAAAGATTTTTTTCACAGGAAGTATCTCTTTAATTTCATGAACTCTGGCTCCTGCAAACACAAGACCATTTTCGACATCGCCAGCCATTGATTTTAAAAGGGAGTCAAGGGTACAAAATCTATACGAGCAATTTTTCAAGCAATCCAGGCATTTCGTAATTTTTAGCTTTTCAGAAGTTGTGATTAAGTCTGTAAAGTGATTAGCAATCGCACGACCGTGAAGACCAACTGTTGTTTTAACGAGCAGTGTATCTTCCTTCGTCGCTTCGACGTATTTCTGTTTAAAGGAAAGTGGGGCATCACATTCCTCGCTCGCAACAAACCGAGTTCCCATTTGTACTCCAGAAGCTCCCATGCTGATCGCTTTAGCAATGTCTGCTCCTGTCATGATTCCTCCCGCTGCAATAACCGGAATCGATACGGCCTCCACCACTTCAGGAAGAATCTCAAATAATGGACGTTCGGTCCCGAGGTGGCCACCCGCTTCATGTCCTTCAACCACGACTGCGGCAGCACCAAGGCGCTCCGACATTTTCGCTAGCTTCGCAGAAGACACAATTGAAAGAACGGGAATACCCGCTTTCTTACCCCATGCATACATATCCCGTGAAATCCCTGCACCTGAAATAATAAAATCGACCTTTTCTTCAAGTGCCGCCTTCATTTTCTCAGCAAAGTCATTCATTGCAAATAACACATTAACACCAATATATCCTGCATCCTTTTTCACAAGCGCTTTAGCTTGACGAATATGGTTTCTCATTTCTTCAACGGAAATCCCTGTGCCCGAAATTATGCCAATTCCACCTGCATTTGCAACAGCAGAGGCAAGCTTGCTAAGGGAAATGCCTACACCCATGCCACCTTGTATGATGGGAGCTTTCGGAAGCATATGTCCAATTTTTAACTGAGGAAAATTCATGATCATCACCCATTTCTTTTAATCTCCATTAGATTCTAGCATGTAGTATGGGAGAAGGATGTGATATATATTACTAGGTACTAAAATTTGATAATAATAGTTGATAACATTTTGTGAACATTGAATAAAAAAAACTCCATTTGAATAAAAAACCCCTTGTTCTGTTAGACAAGGGGATCAACAAATGTTTCCAGTGATAGAATTGCGGTTAATATATCGTCTGAAGTAAAGTCTTTCTCCAAGTAATGAATGGACTCACTAGAAGCTACCGTTCTCTCGGCAATTGCTTTGAGTTTTTCGAGATTATCGCGGTTCAGCTCTAGATCTCTTAATTGTATTGGAAGCTCTAAAGCTCTGTAAAAAGGAAGAAGGGAGGCAACCTCTTCTAAATTTTCCTCGAGCACTAGCTGAACAAGTATACCGTACGCTACTTTTTCACCGTGCAATAGATGATGGGTTTCATGAGCTACCGTTAATCCATTATGAACCGAGTGGGCAGCAGCAATTCTCCCGTACCGGTCTCCGAAACCGCCAACCATGCCACCAGCCACAATGATCGTTTCAATAACTTGAAGAAAAGCAGGTGAAGAAGTTTTTGCTTCCATCGCGTTCAGTGCAGTTTGACTATGTTCAAGTAAAACAATCTGGCAAAGCCTCGCACTTTGATGGGCGATTTTTACAGGCAACGGAAGATCTTGTAAGTCGCGTACTAACACATCAGCTTCGTACCATTTGGCCAATGTGTCTGCAATCCCTGCTCGAACATACTTAATTGGTGAATGAAGAATGATACGCGGTTCTATTAAGACGATTAATGTACTTTTCGGAAAAATGGTGTAATGCGTGAATTCGCCTTCTTCTGTATAAAACACACTTAACGGAGTCCAAGCAGCGCAGGTGGAGGCAAGAGTTGGGATAAGAATGGCTTCTTTGTTTGTTTCATTTGCCACTGCCTTTGCCAGATCAAGTACTTTTCCTCCGCCGATGCCGATGATGGCGTCGATATTTGTACCACTAACGATCGTAGAGATTCTCTGCACTTCAATTAATGAGCACTCCCCCTGATAGGAAACGAAGGTGAGTTTTACATGTGACATATTTGGAAAATAGGGTGCTGCTGCTTTCCAAGATTGTTCTCCGTGAATGACTAAGCAGTGATTAATTGAATTCAAGAGAAGTAGATTTTCAAGGTCATTTAACGAACCCTCATGACATGCATAATAGGAGGGAGCGCCACGCACTTCGAGTTTGGTCATTGTCTTCATTCCTTTCTAGTAAAAACAACGCCGGTAAGGGCGTTGTTTTTTACTAGTTTATCAATTAGCGATTTACCATCCATTCAGGTTTACCAAAGCCTTGGAAGTCCTCGTCGATGATGGTTTCAAATTCTTCTGATTCAACAACTTCTTTCAGATCTTTTGCAAATTGGCTGTCAATATTCTTTGTATCTACCGCCACACGGTTACGGTATTGATCTGGCATATTTTCAAGCTGTAATGCGTCTAGTAAGTCCATTTTTGCTGCTAAAGCGAAGTTTCCTGGTACTGCAGCAAGGTCCACGCTGTCAACCGCACGTGGAAGCTGAGCTGCTTCAATTGGTTGGAATACTAGATTTTTTACGTTCTTTTCTACGTCTTTTTCTGAAACCGTTAATGGGTCAGCATCTGCGTTTAATGAGATTAACCCAAGATCTTCTAAAATTAAGAAAGCACGTGCTGCATTTGTTGGGTCATTTGGGATAGCAATATCAGCTCCATCCGAAATTTCATCTACAGAAGTAAACGTCTTAGAGTAGATCCCCATTGGTGCAGTTGGTACGGAAATAACGTCAGATAGTTCAATCTTATTTTCTTTTGCGAAGTTTTCCATGTAGATTTTGTGCTGGAATAGGTTTGCGTCAATGTCTCCCTTGGAAAGAGCGAGATTTGGTTGAACATAGTCACTGAATTCAACTACTTCTACTTCATAGCCTTTTTCCTCTAATAAAGGCTTAATTGCGTTTGAAACCATGTCACTGTATGGACCAGACGTTGCTCCAATTTTCACTTCTTTTTTCTCAGTCGCCTTTTCCTCAGAAGAAGATGCCTCCTCAGAACTTCCACCGCAAGCTGCAAGCACGGCGATTGCAATTAAAACTACAAAACTCAAAAATAACTTTCTCATCGTAAATACTCCCCCAATAATTTTTATGGTGTCTGTCACCCTTCGTGGACAGTTGGTGCGTTTTTGTCCTTCTGGGATGGACAGTGGTTAAATGTGATTTATTTTTTATTTACTGCTTTTGCAAGTCGGTCACCGAAAAATTGGATGAGCTGGACTAAACAAATTAAGATGATAACGGTGGTAATCATGATGGTATTGTCGTATCGGTAGTACCCAAAGCGGATGGCAAGGTCTCCGACACCGCCTCCACCGACAATTCCAGCCATCGCGGAGTAAGCAACTAAGCTAATAATTGTAATGGTCACACCTTGGATAATCCCTGGTTTTGCCTCTGGAAGAAGAACTTCCTTGATGATCATCCACGGAGAAGCCCCAACAGCAACCGCTGCTTCAATCACACCTTTATCGATCTCTCGCAGTGACTGTTCTACCAATCTAGCAAAGAAAGGAATGGCAGCGACCGAGAGTGAGACGGATGCTGCTGTTGGTCCAATTGTTGAACCAGCAATCAAATCTGCTAAAGGCAAAAGTGCAATGAGCAAAATGATAAACGGAATCGAACGGATCATGTTCACTAAAAATCCAACAATTTGATTAAATAGGGAATTCTCTAAAAACAATCCGCGGTCGGTAACAAACAACAGTACTCCTACTGGCAATCCGATAATCATAGCTACTGCAATTGATATACCGACCATATAAATCGTTTCAAAAAAGGCTTTGTTCAAATCAGGTAGTAATTCTATCAAACTATCAAGCGGCATCTCGGATCACCTCCAAGCTTTCTGTGCGAGATGTGATGTATTGTATTGCTTTTTCTACTTCGGCCATATCACCTGTGAGTTCCATGATGAAGATTCCAAGTGGAGTTTCTTTTATGTACTCGATCTTGCCGTGTAAAATATTGCCCTTTACTTGGAACTTCTGAAGCGCGTCTGAAATTACTGATTCCTCTGCAATTGCCCCGCGGAAATGAATCTTTACAATTTTTCCTTTGCTTGAAGTTAGCAAGTGATCTGGTAAATCAAATTGAAGAATGGTATTAATGAATTCTTTCGTCAGTTCATTCGCTGGATTTGCGAACAAATCATAGACTGGACCTTCCTCAACAATTCGCCCGTCCTGCATAACTGCCATTCGATCACAAATCTCTTTTACAACTTCCATCTCATGTGTGATCAGTACAATCGTTAATCCTAGCTCCTGGTTAATCTTTTTTAACAAAGATAAAATCGATTTCGTCGTGCTTGGGTCCAGGGCAGAGGTGGCTTCATCACAAAGCAGAACGGAAGGGTTATTCGCTAACGCTCTTGCAATCCCCACACGTTGCTTTTGTCCACCACTTAACTGAGAGGGATACACATCACGCTTATCTGACAAGCCGACCATTTCAAGTAGATCGGTGACTCGAGTATCAATTTCTGTTTTTGATTTATATGCAGCCTTTAAGGCAAAAGCTACGTTTTCAAAAACCGTCTTCGAGCTTACGAGATAGAAGTGTTGGAAGATCATCCCGATTTTTTGACGAGCTGTCCGAAGCTCCTTTTTCCCAAGAGCGGTAAGGGACACCCCATCTATTTTAATTTCTCCTGAGGTCGGAGCCTCCAATAAATTCAAACAACGTAGTAATGAACTTTTCCCAGCACCACTATAACCAACGATTCCAAAGATTTCCCCTTTGTTCACCGTTAATGACACATGGTCCACACCCGTTACTTCACCTTTTTTTGTTTGGTAGACTTTCACCAAATCTGTTACTTCAATCATATCTGTCACCCCTTAAGCTATGAAAATACAAAAAAACCTCTTTCCAGTCAGAAAGAGGCATCGTTATATATACGACTTATCTTTCAGAATGGAATCATTCTGTAGGAAGTGGCACCGTTCCATGAAATGGAGGTTGCCGGACGTCATAGGGCCTAATCCCTCAGTCACTCTTGATAAGTAAAAGGTCTTATTAAATTTGTTACATGAATCATAAATCTAATAGGGGAGAAGTGTCAACAGCTATTTTTGGTAGAAGGAAGTAGGGGAAACGCTTACACACCTGAGGCTGTAAGTGGGGAAAAATTTATAAAAATAAAACACCCATCACAAAAAAAGTGAATGGGTGCCAAATTAAAATTAGATTTTCATAACTCCACCGGTGCTAGCAGATGTTACAAGCTTCGAATAACGAGCTAGATAACCCTTTTTCACCTTAGGTTCAAAGCCTTTCCAGTTGGCTTTACGCTCTGCCCATTCTTCATCAGAAAGAACAACGTCCATGGAACGAGCGTCAACATCGATCACAATTTGATCTCCATTTTGGATAAATGCTAATGGTCCGCCTTCAGCAGCTTCTGGTGAAGCGTGACCGATAGACAATCCGCGTGAAGCGCCAGAGAAGCGGCCATCGGTTACAAGAGCAACCTTCGCGCCAAGTCCCATTCCCATGATTTGAGAAGTTGGAGCAAGCATTTCAGGCATACCAGGTCCACCTTTTGGTCCTTCGTAACGGATTACTACAACGTCGCCTTCTTTTACTTTTCCATTAGCAATGCCGTGAAGAGCTTCGTCTTGTGAATCAAATACAACCGCAGGTCCTTCATGGCGGTTTCCACCTGTGATTCCACCAGTTTTAATGATCGCACCATCTGGAGCAAGGTTACCAAACAATACAGCTAGGCCACCCTTTTCACTATGTGGGTTATCAATGGAATGAATTACATCATGGTTCTTAACGTCACAGCCGGCAATATTTTCACCAAGTGTTTTCCCTGTAACCGTTAATGTATCTAAGTGAAGGGCTCCTTCTTTCTTAGATAATTCGTTTAGAACGGCAGAAACTCCGCCCGCTTCATGCAAATCTTCAATAAATACATCAGAAGCAGGTGCAAGCTTAGACAGGTGAGGAACACGTGCCGCTACTTCGTTGATTCTTCCGATTGGATAATCAATTTCTGCTTCATGAGCTAATGCCAATGTGTGAAGAACCGTATTGGAAGATCCACCTAATGCCATATCAAGGGCAAACGCGTTATCGATTGCTTTTTCTGTAACGATATCACGAGGCTTAATATCCTTTTCAATCAGTTCCATTAACTGTGTTGCTGATTTCCTAACGAAATCTCTACGCTCAGGCGCTACAGCTAAAATCGTTCCATTACCAGGAAGAGCCAATCCAAGCGCTTCTGCTAAACAGTTCATCGAGTTTGCTGTGAACATACCTGAACAAGATCCACATGTCGGACAGCCAAACTGTTCTAATTCTAATAGTCCCTTGTCATCAAGTTTTCCAGCTTGGTATGCACCAACGCCTTCGAATACAGAAGAAAGTGAGATCTTTTTGCCATCGCTAGTTACTCCAGCCTTCATTGGTCCACCGCTTACAAAAACAGTAGGGATATTTAAACGAAGTGATGCCATTAACATACCTGGAGTAATCTTGTCACAGTTCGGGATACAAACCATTCCATCAAACCAGTGAGCAGCGACAACCGTTTCAACCGAGTCAGCAATGATTTCACGGCTTGGTAGCGAGTAGCGCATGCCGATATGACCCATTGCAATTCCATCATCGACACCGATTGTGTTCATTTCAAATGGAACTCCACCTGCTTCACGGATAGCGTCTTTGACAATTTTCCCGAACTCTTGTAAGTGCACATGTCCTGGCACGATATCAATGTAGGAGTTAACTACTGCGATAAATGGCTTACCAAAATCCTCTTCTTTTACCCCAGCCGCACGCAAAAGGCTTCGGTGTGGTGCACGATCAAATCCCTTTTTTATCATATTACTTCTTAATTCTGCCAAAATAATTCCCTCCCAATCTATTAAAAACCAATGGTGTTAATGTTTTAAATTATTAAAAAATTTTAACAAATAGAAGGAGAATTGTAAAGAAAGATGACAAAAGATTCATTTGGTAGATTTTAAAAGTTGTCTTCATTTGTCCTATTTTGTCGCTTTTAATATTTTTATGGTGGCAGTGAATGGCGGTTCCGATTTGTCACAATGAAAAAAATATGTCAGCGATTGCCTTGTCATTCCTTTGTTACAAGATTAGTATTAAGATATGAAAAGTAAATATGAGCAAGAATAGGTGTACTTCTTTTTAGAAGTCTAGGGAAGTTGGTGAAAGTCCAACGCGGTCCCGCCACTGTAAATGGGAGCATACTGTAAAAACCACTGTGCAATAAGGAATTGCATGGGAAGGTGCAGAAAGCAATGACCATCAGCCAGGAAACCTGACTATATCTTGACACCGTGTACCTACGAGGATAGGTGGTGTGGTCGGTTTCTTACATAAGGAAGAAGCTTATTCCAACATCTCCATATCTATGTGGAGATGTTTTTTTATGGGCTACGCAACAAAGGCTTTCTTCGGGTGGAAACTGCCCAACTTGTTATTAAAAAGGAGGGTTAACCATGTTTTTTCAACATTTATTGACCATGACGATTGCTTATTTTATTGATTTACTTCTCGGTGATCCGATCGATTGGCCACATCCAGTGAAATGGATCGGATCGCTGATCTATAAGTTCGATAATAAGTGGAATAAAGGGACGCGGAAAAAATGGAAGGGAGTGGCTATGGTAGTTACGCTTCTCCTGCTCGTTGTGGGAATTACGCTCTTGATTACGATGCTAGCTTATCAAGTTCATCTCATGGTCGGCATTGTGGTTGAAGCGGTGATCATCTGGACGACGATTGCTCAAAAAAGCTTAAAGGAGGCAGCGATGACGGTGTACGGTCCGTTAAAAAAGGGAGATCTCGTGGAATCTCGCCATAAGTTATCGTATATCGTGGGCCGTGACACCGACCAGCTCGATGAACAGGGGGTGGTTCGCGCGACGATTGAAACGGTTGCCGAAAACACAAGTGACGGAGTAACTGCTCCCTTATTTTGGGCGTTTCTTGGTGGTGCACCCCTTGCGATGCTGTACCGTGCAGTCAATACTTGCGATTCGATGGTTGGGTATAAAAATGATAAATATATGGAGTTTGGCTGGGCGTCGGCGAAGCTTGATGATTGGTTAAATTTGATACCGAGTCGCCTAACCTCCATTTGTATGCTCTTAAGCAATAAGCCGGTCCGATCCTCGGTAAAAGAGTCAGCGAAAATTGTCCTTCGTGATGCAAAGAAACATCCGAGCCCAAACAGTGGATGGGGAGAGGCTGCTGTGGCTGCAATACTTGGGATTCAGCTCGGAGGAATCAACTATTATAAGGGCATTCGCTCCGATCGAGCCAAAATGGGAGAACCTTATTTTCCTGTCACTGCGGAGCATATTTTGCAAGCCAAAGGTATTTTAACTCGAACGGTACTCTCATTTTTACTTTTATTATGGATTGGAGGGATGATCGTTGAAGTGGCCTACGCACGGAGCTAATCCACAATTTTTATATAAAGCACTACATCTTGACATGCCTGAAACAGTGATTGATTTTAGCGCCAATATTAATCCGATCGGTCCACCGGCCACAGTAAAGAACAGGTGGAATGAGCTGTTTTCTCTTGTATCTGATTATCCGGATCCAACGGCAGAAAGGCTTACAGGTTTGCTTTCAAAGCAAGAAGGAGTAAGGAAAGAGCAAATCTTAGTGGGGAACGGCGGGGCGGAGCTTATTTCTTTGGTCGGACGACTGCTCACTGGTAAAAAAGTGCTCATCGTACAACCAGCCTTTTCCGAATACGAAGAAGCGTGCCGAGTGAATCAATGTGAGGTACGCTACCACTTGATGGATGTAGACAGATGGGAATTACGCATTGATGAATTACTAGTGAGCTTACGAGAAGTAGACGCTGTATTTCTGTGCAATCCAAACAATCCAACGGGAATGTTTTTTCCGAAACATACGATTGAGGTTCTTGCCCGTGAATGTGCCCGATACGGAACCTTGCTTATCGTCGACGAAGCCTTTTACGACTTTATTGAAGAGTACGAATCTATCGTTTCCTGTCTCCAACATTGCGAGAACATGATCATTCTTCGTTCCATGACCAAAATGTTCAGCATTCCAGGAATCCGCTTAGGATACTTAATGGCCAATGAAGCCCTGCTAGCAAAAATTAGGGAAAGCAAACCGCATTGGAGTGTGAATGCGATAGCTATGAAGGTGGGGGAATGGTGTTTGTCAGAAAGTGACTATATAGAACAAACCATTCAATTGATAAAAAAGGAGCGGGAGAGGCTACAGTCTTTTTATCGTGATCAGGAATTCTCTTATTCCCCTTCAAACGTAAATTTTTATTTGCTAAAAGATACGAAAGTCTCCGATCCATTTCCGTTTTTCCGTTTTTTGATGGAAAAGGGGATGATTCCACGGCATACGATGAATTTCCCAGGACTTGACGGAAAGTGGCTACGATTGGCGATTAAGGGAGAAAACGAGCATGAAAGGTTATTAGAGGTGATGAGTGCATGGCGGAGGCTGGACAGCTGATATTTATTAGTGGTGGGGTTAGAAGTGGAAAAAGCAGTTTTGCTGAGAAAACAGCCATGGAGCTAACAAAGAAAACTCAAGGAAATCTCCACTATATTGCTTCAGGAGTTGCTTTTGATGAGGAAATGAAGGACCGAATTAAAAGGCATCAACAGCAAAGAAATGAAGGCGAGCACCAGTGGGTAACTTGGGAGGAACCCTATTTTTTACATAACCTCTCCACTGTTTTTCAACCGAATGATATTGTGCTCTTTGACTGCTTAACGAATCTATTAAACAACCGTTTGTTTCAAACCGAGGAGAGGCTGATGGACCCGTCTTTTCATAAGGAAATCAGGATATCAATCATAGAGGGGATCCTTTCGGTACAGAAAAGTTGTCACACCCTCATCGTCGTTAGTAATGAAATCTTGAATGAACCGATTCACTCTAGTGACCTTGTTCTTGTGTATGCAAAGATCCTTGGAAGGTTAAATCAACAGGTCGTTGCAAGGGCAAAGGAAGCGTATCTCGTGGAAGCAGGAATTCCAATTTGCATGAAAAAGGAGGATGATGACGTTGTATTTCGTGATGGGAGGAGCATGTAACGGAAAAGCCGAGTGGGTACGTAGCCATTTTTGTTTGGGTCAGTATCCACGAGTAAGTTGGATAAAAGCTTATGAATGCTCATATTATGACTGGATTAGTGAAGATTCTACTGACTCCTTAGTGGTGGTTGAAGGAATCGAGTATTGGATCAGGGATTTATCGCTGCAACACGAATCAGATAAAGTAAGACAAATATGGAAAGAGACACTATTGAATTGGGATCAATGGGAAAAGGATGGTTGCAAGAGAAAACTCGTCATCATTGGGTCAGATATTACTAGAGGAATTGTACCTGTTGAAAAAGCAGATCGGAAATGGCGTGATGATGCAGGATGGACATTTCAGGATACGGTCCAACTATGTGATCGAGTGGATAATATTTGGTACGGAATTGGGCAACGCATGAAGTAATTGCAAATCAAAAGGAGGAAGAAAAAATGAAGGTGGAAAAAGTAACTTGGATGGCTGTGTTTATCGCTTTAACAGTTGTAGGTGGCATGTTGAAAATTCCAGCAATCATCGGAAGTGTCGCGCTTGATTCGTTTCCAGCAATCGTTGCTGCCGCGCTTTTAGGAGGAATCCCAGGGGCGATCGTCGGTGGAATAGGCCATATGGTATCAGCATTAATCGGAGGAATGCCTCTTGGACCTATGCATTTCTTAATCGCTATCGAAATGGCAATACTTACATGGATATTTGCTTATTTTTATCAAAAAGGCAGCAAGTGGACGGCGTCTATTTTATTCGTGCTAGGTAATACCTTTGCAGCTCCCCTCCCATTTATCTTTTTAATCTCAAAAGCATTTTATATTAGTCTGGTTCCCTCTTTACTCATTGCATCTATCTTTAATACCGTTTTAGCTGTGATCGTTGCTCCACGATTAGCTAGCATCATGAAACCAGCAGTAGCGGGGAAATTTCAAAAATGAGAGATGTTCAATTACTTAAAATGGGAAAAGAAACCCTTGTGGTAGCTTCTGATAATAGCGGGGCGATCGGGTTAAAGAAGCTCGATGCGGTACAGGTTCCTTACGATATCGTTGGTTATTATACTTTTCGTGTGGCAGCTATGGAATGCTACTCGGCGGGGGCTATTCCTGAAGCAGTGATTCTTCAAAACTTCTGCGGAGATGGATCTTGGGAAGAACTCGTAAAGGGAATTACGAAAGGTCTGCTTGAGCTAGATGTACCAAACGTTCCGATCAGTGGAAGCACCGAAAGTAACTTCTTGCTTGTTCAATCTGCCGTCGGATTAACGGTATTAGGAAATAGAACGAGCCATGCTCCTTTGAGTGCCATTCCCTTTCTTGAAAATACGAAAGTGGCGGTTATTGGTCTTCCTCTTGTTGGAAATGAAGTGATTGAGCAGGAAGCAGAAGTAGCTCCGTTACGATTAGTGAAGGAGCTCTCACAACTAGATGGCACTGTCTTATTGCCTGTGGGGTCCAAAGGGATCCTTTATGAATTGAATCGTCTTTTTTCAAACCGAACGTTTTTAAAAAGTGAGGTAAACTCTGTGGTTAATTTAGAAAAAACATCTGGTCCATCTACCTGCTTCCTGATTGCTTTTCCAGTTGATAAAGAGCATGAGGTGAAGGAACTCTCTGGTTATTACTATCATGAATTAACTTTTTAAATCGTAAAGGGAGTGACCATGATGATTGATTTATATATTGTTAGGCATGGACAAACCACATGGAATGTACAAAAGCGAATGCAAGGTAGATTGGATTCCGCCCTTACAAAAAAAGGAGTGGAGGATGCTAAACGATTAAGAGACTACTTAGCTACTACCCCATTTGATGAAGTGATCTCTTCTCCAAGTGGAAGGGCTTATACCACCGCGAAGCTTATCCGGCCAAATGAAACAAATATGAAAACAGACCCGAGGTTAATGGAAATTCACCTAGGAAAATGGCAGGGAAAAACGGATGACGAAATTTATCATGAGTTTCCATCAGAGTATGATCATTATTGGAATGCTCCAGAGCGATATTACAACGATGGAGGAGAAACCTTTACAGATGTGATGACAAGAGTGGAAGACTTTCTACAAGAAATAGAGAGAATGCACGGTGGCGGGAGAGTGCTAATGGTCACTCATGGAGTAACCATTATGGCATTCTTATCTATCGTGAAAAAGCATTCACTAAATAATTTTTGGTCTGCTCCTATCAGTGAGGGAACAAGTTTAACCTTGATACGGCTGGATAAAGGGGAAAGAAAACTCCTGGTTGAGGCGAGTGTAGAACATCTCTCACTAGTATCCGTTTATTAATCATATATGAAGTATTTGTGAAAAATTTATAGGCACTAGGATTTTAATAAGGAAATCCTGGTGCCGTTTTTATCGACGAGTAAATGGAATATGGAAGATATTCTTACAACTTGCTGTACTCAATTAAAGGAAAATGGAAGAATGGGTTAAGCGTTACAAGCGAAATTCTTAACAGGAACCACATTTGAAGGTTATTAGAATGGCAAGTTCGTAGGCGATATAAGTTCTTAGGAGCTGTTCTTCATTTATAGAAACTTTTTATTTCACGGTGTAGGGGGAACATCATGCGTAGAGCACAGTCCATTATGATTCAAGGAACACATTCAGATGCAGGAAAAAGCGTGATATCAACAGCGCTTTGCCGAATTTTTTCAGATATGGGCTATAAAACAGCCCCATTTAAATCTCAAAATATGGCATTAAACTCTTATATCACGTTGGATGGTAAGGAGATTGGAAGAGCTCAAGGCGTTCAAGCTGAAGCCGCACGAACAATAGCAACTACAGATATGAATCCGATTTTAATTAAACCATCGAGGGACTATGAGGCACAGATCGTTGTTCATGGGAAGCCATATAAAAATATGCAAGCAGGAGCTTATCGTCAAGATTTCTTCCAACAAGGACTAACCTTAATTAAAGAAGCGTACGAGCGACTCGATCAACAGTTTGAGCGCATTGTGATTGAGGGGGCAGGAAGTCCAGCCGAAATTAATCTAAATGATCGTGAATTAGTAAATATGAGGGTCGCGAACATGACGGAATCACCTGTCATCCTAGTAGGTGACATTGAACGTGGTGGTGTGTTTGCAAGCTTAGTCGGAACGCTTCAGTTAATTGAAGCGAGTGATCGAGACCGAGTGATAGGGGTGATTATCAATAAGTTCAGGGGAGATGTAAGCTTACTCGAACCAGGTCTTGATTGGTTTACGGAGTATACAGGGGTGCCAGTTCTAGGTGTCGTTCCTTATACGAACGTGAAGGTGGATGCAGAGGACTCCGTTGCCTTAAAGCTATACAGCACAGAAAGAGATTCAGAGAAAGAAATAGATATCGCAGTCATTCAATTTCCTAAAATATCAAATTTTACAGATATTGACCCGTTCTTATCAGAAGAAGACTGCCATGTACGCCTTGTCAGCAGCAAGGAACAGCTTCAAGATCCTGATCTGCTTATCTTGCCTGGCAGTAAAAATACCATCGAGGATTTGATATTTCTTAAGCAATCCGGATTGTATGATGAAATTCAGAGGCTCACGAAAAATGGGAAAACTTTTGTGTATGGAATATGTGGAGGCTACCAAATGCTTGGAGCAACCGTCGAGGATCCAGAGGGTATTGAATCCAAGGTATCAATCGAAGCCGGTTTAAACCTATTACCAATCTATACAATCATTACATCTGAGAAAACGACGACCCTATCAAAAGGGACCATTCAGACAAATGGCCAAACTCATTATGTGGAAGGTTATGAAATTCATATGGGAGTCACGACGTTTCTAAAGCCATGTACACCATTAATAACTCAAGGTACCACCACCGATGGAGTCATAAGTGAAAATCAACAAATAATCGGAACGTACTTTCATGGAATCTTTGATAATGATTCGTATCGTGCAGCCCTTATTAATCAGATACGGAAAGTTAAGGGGCTAGAAGAAAAACATGACCGAGTAGCGTTTCGCTCTCAACGTGAGGAAGCGTATAACCAGCTAGCGGAACATGTAAAAGAACATATCAATCTTTCATTTATAGAAGAGAAGATGCGAGAGTATTACGATAAGAAGATACGTTTAGGAATGGAAACAACGATGGAGGGATCTCAATGAAAAAAGGGAAGGTATATCTCGTTGGAGCAGGTCCTGGTGACCCGAAATTACTAACATTGTATGGGCTGGAGTGCATTCAAAAAGCGGATGTTATTTCTTATGATCGGTTAGTGAATAAAGAATTACTGAAACATGCGAAAGAAGACTGTGAACTGATTTATAGCTGGAAAAGACCGGGGAAACACCATTTGATTCAAGATGAAATCAATCACCTGCTTGTGGATCAGGCGATGAAAGGAAAGATTGTAACAAGGTTGAAGGGCGGAGATCCGTTTGTATTTGGTCGAGGGGGAGAGGAAGCGGAGTTTTTAGCAAGACATGGAATCTCTTTTGAAGTGGTCCCTGGAGTAACAGCAGGAATCGCCGCTTCAGCTTATGCGGGTATTCCTGTCACACACCGAGATTATGCCACCTCTTTTGCGATGGTAACGGGACATGGGTGTGTGGAAAAGGGAAGTGAATTTTTAAATTGGGAGGCTCTTGCTAAAGGGATTGATACGATTGCTTTTTATATGGGTGTAAACAATCTTTCAAATATTTGTAAGAACCTAATATCTCATGGGAAAAAGGCAACAACACCGGTAGCAGTCATTCATTGGGGGACGACCTCAGTTCAAAGAACCGTAACAGGAACGTTGGAAACAATTGAAGAGATTGTGAGTAAGCACCAAATCTCTCACCCTTCTATCATTCTAGTAGGAGAGGTTGTTCAAATGAGAGAAAAGATTCATTGGTTTGAAGAAAATCACGCTGAAGCGCTAGTTAAGGCAATGGCGTAAGGAATGCAAGAAAAGGGAACGGCAGGATGGAAAAAAGGGTACTCTTTTTTGTAGAGTATCCTATTTTTTTGTGGTCATAAAGAGCAGTTGTAGGATAAAGTAGAGGATAAGAATGGAGGGATCGTAACTTGGCGAATTTCATTGCGGTAAAAAATATTCGTATTGGGGTAGGAACACCTAAGATTTGTGTACCTATGACAGGGAATACAGTGGAAGACCTTTTAGCGGAGGCAGAACTTATTCAATTGAATAAGAATTTTGTCGATATGGTTGAATGGAGAGTAGATTTTTTCAATGATAGTGAAGATCTTAGTAAGGTGATGACTGCACTTTCAACGATCCATCAGCGTTTGAAAGAGCTTCCTCTTGTTTTTACATTTCGAAGCCTTGAAGAGGGTGGGGAAAAGGAAATTCATCCTTCTTATTATTTCGACTTGAATGAAGCGGCAGCAAAGTCAGGTATGGTGGATTTAGTAGATATTGAGCTACGTCATCGAGATGAGGATATTAGTCAGATTCTCTCCATCATTCATGAGAACGGCCGATTAGGGATCCTTTCTAGCCATAATTTTGCCAAAACGCCTTCAAAGGATAAAATGGTGGAAATTCTTGAACGTGGAAAGAAGCTAGGAGGCGATATTCCCAAAATAGCAGTGATGCCGACCTCTGCTAGAGATGTGCTAGCATTGTTGGAAGCCACTGTTGAAATGCAAGAAAAACATCCAGATACTCCGATTATCACCATGTCAATGGCAGGGCAAGGCGCCATTAGTCGCCTATCTGGTGAGGTGTTTGGATCAAGTGTTACATTCGGAGCGTTAAAGAAAGCGTCAGCACCAGGACAAGTTCAAGTAAGTGATCTTAGACGTACATTAGAAATCCTTCATCATAGCTTACAAAAGTAGCGAGCCAATTTGATTGGTTCGTTTTTTTTTGTTTGACAGAAAAATGTGACTCCATTATGATAATCGAGTAGATAGTTAAACAGTTGAACAATTAAATAATGAAACTATTTTCTGGAGGTGACATGCTACAGATGCCAGACCAGCATATTAAAGAGGTTGTGAATAAATATATCTCTCTATCTTTTTCCGTTAACAAGATAGGGGAAGCGCTTGTTAAGGAGCAGTTAGATTGTGATCTAACAAGTGAGCAGCATTATATGTTGCGCTATATCTATCAAAATCATTCTTGTACATCGTCAGAGCTTGCCGACGTATTTTCTGTAAAAAAAAGTGCGATTACAGCCATCATTACCCGATTATGGACGAAGGGCTTTATTCAAAGAACAAGAGATGAAAATGACCGTCGAGTGGTGTACTTAACGTTGACGGATAAAGGCAATGAGCTTTATTTAGAAACGGAAGCTAGAATTCATAAACTGGTGGAATCGATTATCACAAAATTCGACCAAAACGAAATCGAAATGTTTATCCAGTCATACGAAAAATTGTATAGCGTACTTTTAGAAACAAAGAAGAATCAACTGGAGGATTAGCCCATGTATGCGATTATTAAAAATAAGTGGTTAGTACTAGTCGCATGGATAGCTCTCATTGTGGGACTATTTATGCTGGCTCCGAACATGGCCGATCTTGTGCGTGAAAAGGGGCAAATTGATGTTCCGGAAGGATATTCCTCTACACTAGCCTCTGACATTATGGAAAACGTCCAAGAACAGGAAGGCGGAGGGGATGATACGCAGGTCGCCCTCGTGTTTCATAGTGAGGAAAAACTAACGGAAAAAGAAATACAAGAAGCTGAAAAAGCGATTCGGGCACTTGAAAACAAGAAAGAAGAGCTGGGGATTGCAGAAATTCTGACTCATTTTAATGAAGAGGTTTTAGAAGAACAGCTTGTTTCAAAGGATGGAAAAGCGATTCTGACGTCGTTAACCATTGAGTGGAAGGACCGTGAACCGAAAGAATTAAGTGAAGCCCTTTATGAAACGATCGAAGACGTGAAGATCGACCATGATTACACGAGTAATTGGTTAATTAATGAAGACTTGATGACAAGTTCTCAAGAAGGATTGAAAAAGACAGAAGGAATAACTGTTGTTTTCATCTTAGTGGTATTGTTACTCGTATTCCGTTCGGTAGTAGCACCGGTCATCCCATTGTTAACGGTTGGATTCTCGTATTTAGCCGCTCAATCGATTGTTTCGATTTTAGTAGATAAATTAGATTTTCCCGTTTCGAGTTATACGCAAATCTTTCTTGTGGCGATATTATTTGGAATAGGAACGGACTATTGTATCCTTTTACTAAGCCGTTATAAAGAAGAACTTACACATTACGAACATCGTGCAGATGCGATCGTAGCGACGTATCGTAATGCCGGCCGTACGGTATTTTTCAGTGGATTAGCCGTAATGATTGGTTTTGCTGCAATCGGGTTTTCAAAATTTGTGCTTTATCAATCAGCAGCAGCTGTTGCGGTTGGAGTAGGACTTTTGTTGATTGCCTTGTTTACGATTGTTCCATTTTTTATGGCTGTACTTGGCGGGAAAATCTTCTGGCCTTCAAAGAGTACGGCGGAGCACGGAGAAAGCAAATTCTGGGGTGTAGTTGGTCAATTTTCTCTGAAGCGCCCAGTAATTGCACTTCTTATAGTAGCAGCTGTTTGTGTACCGTTCTTGGTCACATACGATGGAAAACTTTCTTATAATTCTCTGGAAGAAATCAGTGGAGATGTCCATTCTATTCGTGCCTTTAATGCTATTGCTGATAGCTTTGGACCGGGCGAATCGATGCCAACCCAAATCGTTTTAAAAAATGATGAGGCAATGGATTCGATAGAATATATTAATTTAGTGGAAGAAATTAGTAAGCAGTTAGCACGCGTTCCACTAGTAGACACCGTTCGTTCGGTGACACGACCAACGGGTGAACCGATTGAAGACTTTTTAATCGCGAAACAAGCTGATACCTTACAAGAAGGGCTTGGGGAAGGAAAAGAAGGACTTGATCAAATTAGCTCAGGTCTAAAGGAAGCAAGCGATGGTCTTGAGAGTTCAGCACCACAACTTGAACAGGCAACAGCGGGTATCGGGGAACTCGTAACCGGAACATCGCAGGTTCAGTCAGGATTAACCGAAATTCAAACAAATTTAGCAAAAATAGAAGATGGTATTCGCCAAGGAGCAGCAGGTTCTGCTCAAATCAAAACAGAGCTTGGAAATATGAAGTCTGGTGCTGAGCAGCTGTTAGCGGAGTATAAAAAGCTTGCTGGTGCTTATGGACAAATGGGTGCTGGGTTAAACGAGCTTTCTGCGGCACTTGCTTCTACTGAACAGTATTTTGCCGCTTTAGAAACCAGTTATCCAGCGTTACAAATGGATGAATCTTATCAAAGATTAAAGGGAACGGTTCAAACGGTCCAGCCGCAATTAGCTGGAGTAGCTAGTGGCATGGCGGAGGCTAATGCTGGATTTTCAGTCATTAATGAGAACCAGCAGAAAATTGTTTCTGGTTTAGAACAGTTTATCGTGGGAATTGACAAACAGCTTGCCGGCCTTAACCAGCTTGCAAATGGTCAAGGTCAAATTGTTGATAATATGCCAAAGCTAACTTCCGGATTAGCCGGAATTCGTGACGGTCAACAGCAGCTTGCAGATGGATTTGGTGAATTAGGCGGTCAATTGGGCCAACTAACAGATGGCTTGAACCAAAGTGTGGATGGCTTAAATCAAATCTCAGATGGATTAGGCTCGGCTCAAGACTATATTAAAGGTCTTTCTGAAAATGAGAATGGTGCGTTCTATCTACCACCTGAGGTTCTTGAAAGTGAAGATTTCGTACAGGTGTTAGACACCTATATGTCTGAAGATCGTAAAGTAATGACGATCGATGTCATTCTTGAAGCCAATCCTTACTCCAATGAAGCCATCAATCAAGTGGATAAACTCAATGAAGCAGTAAAGAGTGCCACCGCGAATACGAAGCTTGAAAATGCCGTGGTTGCTGTGGGTGGAGTAACAAGAACAAATGCTGACCTTGATGCGATTTCAGGAGAAGATTACTCTCGAACGGTTGTCTTGATGTTAGTGGGGATAACCATCATCTTAGTTATTCTATTCCGATCAATGATCATGCCAGCCTATATCATTGCATCGTTGATACTAACGTTCTACACATCTATGGGAATAAATGAAGCGATATTTGTTAACCTCCTAGGCTATACAGGAATAAGCTGGGCCGTACCATTTTTCGGCTTTGTAATCTTAATCGCACTGGGAGTTGACTATAGTATCTTCTTAATGGACCGTTTTAATGAGTATAAAGATCTCACCATTCGCGAAGCTATGCTTGAATCCATGAAAAAAATGGGTACAGTTATCATTTCAGCAGCTGTCATCTTAGGTGGGACCTTTGCTGCGATGATGCCTTCAGGAATGCTATCCTTACTACAAATTGCATCCATCGTGTTAGTAGGATTATTCCTATATGCCCTAGTGATTCTTCCATTATTTATCCCGGTCATGGTCAGAACCTTTGGGAAAGCCAACTGGTGGCCATTCTTACGGGAAAAATAATTAGATTGTGGGAACCCCGCCATGGTTGGCGGGGTTTTTAGTTGGAAATAAATCAACGGATAAGAAAAAGGAGTAGAAAGATACTATACAAGAGGTGAGTGAATTGCAAAATAAAGAAAATGAAGTGGCGGCCATTAATGATGCCAATATTGAGCTAACTGAAAGACTTGAGGATAGTGAAGTTCATTCTTCAAGCCCTGGTGATACAGAAGCAACGAAAGCCAATTTAGAAATTGACAAGGCGTTCTCTCATGATCAAACGGCGGATCCTCTTCCCACGTATGTGATGTACAACACACCAGCGATTAAGATTAATCCAAAAAGATAGGTGCTGAAGAAATTCAGCACCTTTTTTCATTTTCATTAATCAAGATCGGTCTTATCGGTTTTAGCCTTATTATTACGCTTGTTACCTTTACTATTGTCTCCACTTCCATTCAAGACGCCATGGTTTTTAGGAGAATTTTGGTTTTTACTGCCTTTATTATACTTTTTAGTCATGTTATGAGCTCCTTTCAAAATACCTTCGATGATAGTTTGGCTCACAACGGGTTTCTTCAACCGTGAAAAAGAAAAAGACCTCCACTATTGGGAGGTCAAAGAAAAAGGGGGAATTACACTTGTACTATTATATTCGCCAATGTGTTACCATTTTATACATGTATAGGGAAAAAATTATATAAAAATTTGATAATGGAGAAAGTATATGGAGTTCGTAAAGAATTACAAAGACCAATTGACGCTTCGGCAAAGTTTTAATGACCTTGCATCATCGACCTTTGGTATTCAATTTGAAAAATGGTATAAAAGAGGCTACTGGAATGAACGGTATATTCCGTATTCATTTGTAGTGAATAACAAGGTAATTGCCAATGTGTCCGTAAATGTATTAACTCTTCTTATAAATGGGGAATCGAAAAAAGCTGTCCAAATTGGAACGGTAATGACGGATGACCAATATAGAAACAAAGGGTTATCAAAGGCTCTTTTACAAAAAGTGTTTGAGGATTATGACAAACAGGTAGACCTCTATTATTTATTTGCGAACCATACTGTTCTTGATTTTTATCCGAAATTCGGATTTAGTCGAAGAAAAGAACATCTTTTCAGCAAAAAACTCCCAACAAAACAACATGACAAAACGCTCAGAAAGATAAACCTAGAAAAAGACATCTATTTACTTGAAGACTACAGTACCAATAGAAAGCCACTATCACAAACATTTTCAAGTTTGCATACAGAAGGAATTAACTTTTTCCATTTTCTTCATGTGTTTTCAAACGATCTTTATTATGATGAATCATGTGAATCGATTCTTATCTATAAAGTGATCGACAGCGAGATTCATTTATTTGATTGTATTAGTAAAAGGGAAGTAGCCTTGGACGAGCAAATTCAAGCATTATCAGCATTAGGGGAAAACATGTATATACATTTTACACCTGATCAACCTGAGAATTACAGAGTTCATCCAATCGATTCGACTGATGATGTACTGTTTGTAAAAACCACTTCGCCATGTGAGTTTCCCCATTATTTTAAGCACCCAGTTACCAGTCAAGCATAAAAAAGTAGCTTCAGGAAATGGAAGCTACTTTAGTAGATTATTTACGCTATAAATTTTTCCGTTTTCAATCTCTTCAGTAAGAAGCAAGTCAATGAGTGCATCGGCAACAATTTTCGTGCTTCTTAGCATCCCATTTTCTTTATAAGCAATAAATTTATTCACCTCTTGGAAGGCATGCTCCGTTGAAGAGCGTATGACACCTTGCATATCAGTATCCATAATTCCTGGACTATAACCAATAATCGTCGCATTGTCGGAATGGTCTTGTTCTACTGCCACGGTTTTAGTAAACATATTTAAGGCTGCCTTTGTACTACAATACACACTCCATCCTTGAACCGGTCTTTCGGCAGCACCAGATGTAACATTGACAACGGTTAGCTTTGTTCCGTTTGCCTTTTGTAAGAAAAGGTTCGTCGCGAACATCGGAGCAGCAACATTGAGTTGAAGGGATATTTCAATTGCCTCATGATCTAAACTTCCAACTCGGTCAATCGGTTCAACCACACCTGCGTTATTAACGAGTAAAACTTCATTTTCTGTGCTGGAAAAAATAATCTCGGTAACTGCAGAAAATGCTTGCTCGGTCTCCATTCTATTCGTCAAATCGCACGTTACATGCTTATAAAACAATCCATTTTCCTGAGCAAGCTGTTTTAGTGCAGGATTTTCATTTCTAGAAATAGTAATGAGCCCGAATTGTTCCTGTAGAACTCTTTCGGCAATCGAGGCACCAAGTCCTTTGGAAGCCCCAGTAACAACTGCATATTTCATCACAACACGTCCTCTCATCATATGAAATATTTTACCATACGAGATAAAAAATCAGCACATCATAAGTCTTTTTCAGATTGCTGAAATTTAAGGAGCTGATCCTCAATCAGAATGTAAATCGAGGTAATAATCCCTGCTGCAAGCCAAGCAATTGTAATTAAGTGGTAGCCTAAAATGAGATACAGTAAAAAGGAAGAAATAAAAGTGAAAAATAAATAGTGGTGAGGGAGAACATGTACTTTATCCATTTACCTTCTCTGCCTTCCAATAGTATTCACTAAAGATCTCTGCAAAGGCCTCAACCGTGTTATACAGTTCGGTTAAGTCATTATCCACTCCGCCAAACTCTACGAGAATCGACCCAGATGATAAATCTTGATTGTAGACTCCATTTCCTTCCGTTAGTCCTTTTGCTAAAACCCCACGGCTCAGGTTCGGATATTTCTCATCTATCATTGCATTTAATTCTGTTGCCACTTGTAGATTCTGTTCGTAATTTTTATTTGCTTTACCGACAACAAAGAATAGCCTCGCATAAGACTTGCCATTAATCACCTGTGTTGTTTTTTCTTTTCGAAGCGCGTCTCGGTGGATATCAATGACGTAATCAATAGCATCATTGCCTCCAAGTGCTTCTTGGACGAGTTGTCGGGAAAGATCGTAGGAATGATCAGTTGTTAGATTATTTTCTTTTAATAGGTTAGGCATGCTGGTTGTATCGTGAAGAACACTAATGCCATTTGTATTTAATTCCTCTGTAAGCTTTTTCCCGACCGCAATAATGTTTGCGGATTCATTGTTACTCGTCGCTTCTTCAGGTTCCTTAGCATCTTTTAATAATGGTAAAAATGATTCCCAGCTATGTGTATGATAGATAAATACACTTTTTTTCCCTGCCACAACTGGGGTGTTACCGCCTTCCGCCTCTTTAAGCATTTCCTTTGCTATTTCTCTTTCTTGTAATAAAATTTCTACCGGTGGAGCGGATTCGATCGGAAGGTTAGTGAAATTCGTACCGCTACCAGCAACGACGATATTTGTATCAAACACGGAAAATCCAGGGAGTTCTCTGCCAAGAAACGTTCTTGTATCCTCCGGTTGGATATTGGTTGCTAGTTTTAGAGCGAGCTTTGATAAGGAGGAAACCGTTATACTCGCTTTTTCGTTGTATATATGATGGTTCTCTGACTTTACGAAATAAACAAGCCATTCATGGGTGTCAATATTCGAAATCCACTTCTTGACGGTTTCAGATGCAAAGGTATTTGTGTAGGTGGTTGTTATTCCTGCAAGTAAGAACGTAGCTAGCATGATAGCCAACCAGCCTTGAAAAAAGGTCCATAATGATAGTTTTGAAGACTTCATGTCAACACCTCCTTAGCTACTATATGAGCCTTTCCACCTTTTCAGAAGAGAAAAAAGAAACAAGCAGGTCCTTTACAGTCTTAGAAATATCAATTTCTCACTTTTTTCACATTTGTAATGTACATTAGGTAGAACCGATATGTAATCATTCCCAAACAAGAAAGAAGAGTTGTGCTTTACAAGAATTAAAAATATAATGGAGAATTGAATACCATGTTTTCAGATGGGAGTATTACTATGTCTTCAAATCAACAGCCTTCGTCTAAAATAGACTTTCATTTAATATTTATCTTAATTCTTTTGTTTCTATCGAGCTGTATTGCTATTTACAGCGCGCAATCAACAGGACAGTATGATTCAAACTTTTTATTAAAACAGATCATTTGGTATGGAATTGGAATAGGGATTATTGTTGCAGTCATCACCCTTGATTCGGACCAGCTTAAAAAGCTCTCATGGTATGCCTATGGATTTGGGGTATTTCTATTGGCCTTTCTCATTATTGCTCCATCTAGTATTGCGCCTGTAATCAATGGGGCAAAGAGTTGGTATAAGGCACCGTTTATCGGATCGCTTCAGCCAGCTGAGCTGATGAAGGTTTTTATTATCCTCGCACTTGCCAGAGCAATAGGAGATCATCATGAAAAATACCGAATCAAAACGATTCAAACGGATTTTATTTTATTAGGAAAAATTGTTCTTATTACGATGGTGCCGTTACTGCTCGTCATGCAGCAACCGGATTTAGGGACTTCTCTTGTGATGATAGCGATAATGATAGGGATGATCTTTATTTCGGGGGTATCATGGAAGATTCTTCTGCCGATCTTTTCGTCAGGAATCACTTTGATCGGAGTCATTTTCTACTTAGTACTATGGAAACCTGAAATACTTGAAAAGTATCTTGGAGTAAAGGAATATCAGTTTGGAAGAATTTACTCCTGGATTGATCCTTACAATTATCAAAGTTCTACCGGCTTCCAGCTTACCCGTTCGTTGCTAGCTATTGGTTCAGGAGAAACGACAGGGAAGGGCTACGGTACGAGAGAAGTATACTTGCCAGAAAGTCATACGGATTTTATCTTTAGTATTGTAGGAGAAGAATTTGGTTTTGTTGGAGCTAGCGTTATTATTAGTTTGTTTTTCTTACTGATCTACCATATTACAAAGGTTGGTATGGAAACGAAAAATGAGTTTTATACGTATATTTGTGTCGGAATTATTAGCATGATAACCTTCCACGTGTTTCAAAACATTGGAATGACGATTGGTCTATTACCAATCACAGGAATTCCGCTTCCGTTCATTAGTTATGGGGGAAGCTCAATAATGGGGAATTTCCTAGCAATTAGCTTAATTTTCTCGATACGATATCATCATAAAAAGTATATGTTTTCAAGTGACGATTAAAAAACCTCGCCGTTATGGCGAGGTTTTTTAGGGGAGTGCTCGATTTCCGTTGAGGGGGGTAAGAAATCAGAGCTAGTCATATATATCAAATTTAAGAAGTTAACTTATTGTAAGAAATACTTTTCGATGTCATCAAGCATCAGGTTCGCTGCGATAACTCCGCCAGCTGTATTCCAGATGGCATCGTCAATTTCATGAACATTTCCTTGCTTGGCTACTTCTAGGTTTTTAAATAATGGATCTTCAATCCATTCTTTCGCTACTTGAGTTGCTGCTCCGTCACCTGTTTCATAAGTGAAATAGAATAGAATGTCTCCATCCATCAATGGAATCTGTTCTTTTGTTGCACCTTTGATCGCGAATTCATTCACATCTTGACTTTCAGGACGTGCAAAACCTAATTGATCTAATACCACACCAGAGAATGAATCCTTTTGATAAATACGAACATCAGCTGCTAAGAAACGAACAATAGATACTTTTTTCTGAAGTTGGTCTCCAAGCTCTGTTTTCAAATCAGATACACGAGTATCGTAATCAGAAATTACTTTGTTTCCTTCATCTACTTTATTTAACGCTTTTGCGTAAAGCTCAAAGTTTTCCTTCCAATCTCCACGTAATGTTTCAGAGAATACAGTAGGAGCAATGGCACTTAATTGATCGTAAATCGATTCTTGACGCATTTTGTTTCCAATAATTAGATCCGGTTGTAATGCAGCAATGGCTTCAAGATTTACTTGTGTATCTGTTTCAAATCCAACCACTTGAACATCCTTCATATCATCAGCAATATGTTCATACCAAGGGTCTCCATTTGCTGTCCAAGATTGAACCGCTCCAACAGGTGTTACTCCTAATGCTAATAAGGCTTCAGTTCCTTCATTTGTTAAAATAACAACCTTTTTAGGTGTATCAGGAATAGTGGTTGTCCCCATTGCATGCTCAACGGTATAGCTTGTATTTTCCGTCTTTGCATCCTCATTTTTAGTACCTGTGGACGCTTCTTCGTTGCTTCCGCATGCTGCTAGAAGACTAAGAATCAAAATGGTTAACATAGTGAAAGAAAATTTAATAAGTTTCATAAGTTCCTCCTACAATGAATGTATGTAATTGTTAATGATAATCATTTTCACTTACGGTTATTATCATAAAATGAATTGTAAAGGGTGTCAATAGGTAATTGAGATTTATTTTCAATTAGATAATAAAAAACAGTTGTTTACATCATTGAAAATGATTCTCAAAATCATTGACAGTGTGTTTGGCATCCAATAGACTAAAACTTGTAAGCAGTAATTATATAGGAAAAGGATAAGAAGGATGCTGTTAAAAAATAGTTTTCAAAGAATCGCTGGACTCATTTTTATCGTTTTATTATTTCTCTATTTAATAGGTGCAAGCATTGTATATGGTTATACCGATACATCGTGGAAAATGGCATGGGAAGCATTTCAAAACAATAATGGATCAAACGAGCATTTAGTGATTGAAACCGTTCGATTGCCAAGAGCATTGATTGCAGCGGCAGTGGGGAGTAGTCTCGCCATTGCTGGTGCTTTAATGCAAACATTAACAAAGAACCCATTGGCGTCACCTAGCATTTTCGGTATCAATGCTGGAGCAGGTTTTGCTGTGGTCATAGCCGTATCGCTTTTTCAAATCAGTCATTTACAAGCTTTTGCGTGGATTGCTTTTCTAGGTGCAGCGGTTGCTGCCATCAGCGTCTATTTCATCGGGTCGCTCGGACGAGAAGGACTCACTCCGATGAAACTAACATTGGCAGGTGCAGCCATTGCTGCGATGTTTTCTTCCTTTACACAAGGTTTTCTTGTATTGAGTGAAGTTGCACTGGAACAAGTATTGTTTTGGTTAGCTGGTTCTATTCAAGGGAGAAAACTTGAAATTCTTGTGTCTGTTATCCCTTATCTCGTTGTTGGTTGGTTGGGTGCATTACTTCTTGCCTCCAAGCTTAACGTTTTATCGATGGGAGAAGATGTCGCTAAAGGACTTGGTATTCGTACCGGTTTATTAAAAATCGGAATCGGGACCATTGTCATTTTATTAGCTGGAGGGTCAGTAGCGGTAGCGGGTCCTGTCGGATTTATTGGTATTGTGATACCGCATATAACTAGAAGTATTGTAGGAATTGATCATAAATGGGTCATTCCTTATTCCGCATTTTTAGGAGCCATTCTTTTGCTATTGGCTGATATTCTTGCAAGGTATGTCATTATGCCTGAGGAAGTACCAGTCGGTGTGATGACAGCTATCATTGGGACTCCTTTCTTTATCTATATTGCTAGAAGGGGGTTTAAAGCAAAGTGAAGCAGTATCAAAATCTTCGATGGTTTCAAGGAAAAGTGTCTATATTAATAGATAGAAAAGCAAGCTTTGTGATGCTTTGCTTGCTGCTAGTGACAATGGCTATTTTTATTATTAGTACCGGATTAGGTGATATGAAAATAAACCCAGTCACGGTTGTCTCGGTATTCTTTGGCGGGGGAACGGAAATGGAACAGCTCGTGATTCAATCCTTTCGTTTGCCAAGGATCATTGTTGCTTTAGTTGTCGGAATGTCACTGGCTGTGGCTGGGGGCATTTTGCAAGGAATGATTAGAAACCCATTAGCTTCACCAGATGTTCTGGGAATTACTGGTGGAGCATCAGCTGCCGTTGTGTTATTTTTGGCCATTTTTAGTAATGAAAGTAATGCGTTAACGGTTAGCATACAATGGATGCCGCTTGCCGCTTTTATTGGTTCGGCTGTTGCTGGATTACTCGTCTATTTCTTTGCTTGGAAAAACGGAGTGTCCCCAGTTCGCCTTGTATTAATAGGAATCGGTTTATCAGCCCTTTTTCAAGCACTAACTACGATGATGATGCTCCTTGGCCCGATTTACCGGGCAAGCCAAGCGAATATTTGGATTACAGGAACGGTCCATGGCTCAACTTGGACCAATGTGTTTACGATCGTTCCATGGGCATTCGCTCTCATGTTGGTGGCCTTTTTTATGGCTAGAAAAGTGAATGTGCTCGGGTTAGGTGATGATGTAGCCACCAGTGTAGGGACTTCTGTGCAAAGACTAAGATTCGTGCTGTTGCTTATAAGTACAGCTTTAATAGGTAGTTCTGTTGCTTTTGCCGGAGGAATTGGATTTGTGGGCTTAATGGCGCCACATATGGCTCGCCGTCTTGTTGGCTCAGTCTACGGGGCATTACTCCCGGTCTCTGCTTTGATCGGTGCCATTTTAGTGATGGTGGCCGATTTGATTGGTCGAACCTTGTTCTCTCCATTAGAAATTCCAGCAGGCGTATTTACAGCAGGCATCGGTGCACCGTACTTTATTTATCTTCTTTTTAAAACTAGAAATGGATAATGTCAGGGAAGGAGTGCGAATAAAGATGAAAAAAGCCATTGAAACGAAACAATTAACGCTATCATATGGTGACTCCATCATTATAGATGAATTAAATTTGAAGATCCCGAAAGGCGAAATTACTGTATTTATCGGTGGCAATGGATGTGGAAAATCCACTCTTTTACGGTCGATTGCTCGGTTATTAAAGCCCAAAAGCGGAGAAATCGTATTAAATGGAAAAGAGATTGTAAAAATGTCCTCCAAGGAAGTGGCAAAGCAAATGGCCGTGTTGCCGCAAGGACCGGTGTCACCTGAAGGTTTGACGGTTCTTCAACTGGTGAAGCAAGGGCGCTATCCTTACCAAACATGGCTTAAGCAATGGTCTAGTGAGGATGAAGAGAAGGTCTATAAGGCACTTGAAGCAACCGGGTTGCTCGATTTAAAGGAACGGTCTGTGGATTCACTTTCAGGTGGTCAACGTCAAAGAGCATGGATTGCGATGACATTAGCACAGGATACGGACTTTATTCTTCTGGATGAACCAACCACCTATTTAGATATGACCCATCAAATTGACATACTTGATTTATTATTTGAGCTGAATGAGAGGGAAAATCGTACGATCGTGATGGTCCTTCATGATTTGAACCTAGCTTGTCGTTATGCGCATAATATCGTGGCAGTTAAGGACAAGAAAATCGCAGCAATGGGAAAGCCAGAGGATGTCGTGACAAGAGGGCTTGTGAAGAAGGTATTCGAAATGGATTGCGAAATTTCCATTGACCCACTATTCGGGACACCGCTTTGCATCCCCTATGGAAAGGGAAGAACGGTATTTAGACATGCAGGAGCAGTCAATGGATAAATTTTTTTCAGAAACAGAATTAAGTCAACTGAAGAATTACCGATTTACATTAGAAAAAGTTCATGGGGAATCTGATCTATCGATTACGTTAAATGAGCTTCTTCAAAAAGATCAGCTTCGGACCTTTATCAGTCGTGCTTCCGAGCATATTGGGTCGCCCAATGTAAAAGTAACAGCTTCCATGTTTATTAAGAGATACGCTTTTTTATCCGCCATTTATTTGTATGCAATGACCGCTTTTAACAAACGATTTCATATACAGCTCGAACATATGCATCTTCAAACAGACGAACAAGATCCACTTTGGCTACCTACGTTCTATTTTTCAAAGTGGAGAATCAGTGAACCCACTGGTGATAGAGACCAATGGAGATATGAAGCCATAGCTGACTTTTTTTCCAATATCGTAACTCCTATTGTGGAGAGTGTGAAGACGGAGTCCAAACAATCTAAACTCGTATTATGGGAAAATATTGCGATCTATATTTTTTGGCTGTATGAATCGGTGTTAGCTGAACATGAAGATGAAGAGGTTTGTGGACGTGCTGTGGAAGATTTACAGTTCATTGCTCAACTTGCACCTGGATCATTGTTTGGACATTATCATGAAAACCCCATTAAAAGACATTTTCATGATAAACGTTATATTCCTGAGCTTGGAGAAGAAGTTCGTGTACGAACCACATGCTGCTTCTTTTATGCCTTAACAGGAACACCGGACCGCTGTAGAATTTGTCCACAAACTTGTAATCGACCAAAAAATGCACTAAAGAACGGAGGGAACTCGTGAGCAATCAACTAGATGAAAAGATCAATGGATTACTAACCAAATATACCGAATTGCTACTAGGTGAGGCAGATGCTGATCATGTGGAAAAAGTAAAAGCGTGGATCCTTTACTCTCATATGAGCAAATCAATGCCTGCTCTCGTTAAGCATTGGAACGACACATATCCTGATGCGAAAAATGAGGTTAAGGAAACAATTAATGAAATCAAACAATTAAATGAAGCGCACCGACAAGCGAAAAAATAAAGATAACGGGTTCTATTACCTATCACAAAAAAACCAAAACGTATATTAAAATGACCATCAATTTGTTTGTGAATTTGATGGTCATTTATTTTGATATAACGTGAATATTTATAAAAATAGGCTTGAAACTGTAGTCCAATTTGTAAATCAAATCATAGATGATTTCGTATAGGTAAAAGAATTAATAGGCGGAGAATTTCCGGCTAATTATGTAGAGGAAGCTTAAAAAGCAGATATAAGCGGAGGAATTCCGGTTAACTGCTCTAAATAAGCCAAAATTCAAAGATTTTGATCATATAAACGGAAAAACTCCGCTTATACTTAAGAAAATATGGGGATTTCCAAATTTAACCGGAATTTCTACGGTTATTTTTTAAACATAGTGAATCCCATCAGTAAACGCTTAGCCTTTCCCATTCATATAGCTATAGTAAACGCTTGCAGGGGGGATATCAAAATGGAACAATTGATGAGAGATTTCTTTTTATTCCTTTCTAAAAATCGAGCATTAACGAAACTAGCCAAGCGATATGGATTACGATTCGGTGCGTCACGGTTTGTTGCTGGGGAAACCATTGAACTCGCAACACGCGTTATTCAAGACCTTAATAAACAAGGGCTCCTCGTTACCATCGACTATTTAGGTGAATTTGTCGACAATGAGAAAGAAGCAAATGAAATGGCCGATAACTCAATACTAGCGATAGAGACAATCGGCCGGGAAAAACTTCAATCACAATTATCATTAAAAATGACTTCGATGGGATTAGATATTTCAGACAACGTCGTTCTACACAATATGAGAAGAATACTAGAAGCAGCGAAAAAGAACGATGTGTTCGTCACAATAGATATGGAAGACTACTCACGTGCGCAGAAAACATTAGATATTTTTAAGAAATTAAAAAGGGAATACGAAAATGTAGGTACAGTTATTCAAGCCTATTTATATCGAACGGAAAAGGATATCAAGGAGCTTAATGAGTACCAACCCAATTTACGGCTTGTGAAGGGGGCATACAAAGAATCTCCGGAAGTAGCATTTCCAGTAAAAAGAGACGTGGATGAAAATTTTAAAAAGATTATTAAGATGCATATGTTAAACGGAAATTACACGGCCGTTGCCACACACGATGATGCAATCATTGAATATACAAAACAACTAGCTATTGAGCATCGTATCAACAACGCCCAATTTGAGTTCCAAATGCTCTACGGTATACGCCCGGAAAAGCAAATTGAGCTAGTTGAAGAAGGATATAAGATGAGAGTATATGTCCCGTATGGGACCGACTGGTACGGATACTTCATGCGCCGCCTAGCCGAGCGCCCAGCGAATGTAGCATTTGTCCTGAAGGGAATGTTTAAAAAGTAAGTGAGGAACTACCCATTCGTTTGAGTGGGTAGTTTTTTATGTCCTTCGAAGGATGAAGGGAGTTAAAAACTTTAAAATGAACAACATTTTGCAGCTACTTAAAGGGGGAAACGTCTTTCATCAGGTGAATGAAGAACGTTAGGAAGGCTTGGAAAGGGGGGAACGTCTTTCATCAGTTGAATGAAGAACGTTAGGAAGGCTTGAAAAGGGGGAAACGTCTTTCATCAGTTGAATGAAGAACGTTAGAAAGGTTTGAAAAGGGGGAAACGTCCTTCATCAGTTGAATGAAGAACGTTAGGAAGGCTTGAAAAGGGGGAAACGTCTTTCATCAGTTGAATGAAGAACGTTAGGAAGACTTGAAAAGAGGGAAACGTCCTTCATCAGTTGAATGAAGAACGTTAGGAAGGCTTGAAAAGGGGGAAACGTCTTTCAACAGGTGAATGAAGAACGTTAGGAAGGTTTGAAAAGGGGGAAACGTCTTTCAACTACGGCCCCAACTAAAAAAACGTACCCGACACCAATTCAGTGCGGGTACACTCCTCATTATCTCTTATACTGGTTGTTCTGGCTGTTTCTTTTTCCACCACCATCATTTTCAACAGTTGGGCCAGCATCACCCTTAACGCTAGCGGCACTTACGCCAGCCTTTGATGGGTTTTTCTTCATCTTTGCCATAGGTACACCCCCAAACTTTTTTCCTCGTGTATAACATATCCACAATCATAGGATTCTATTGGTCGCATAAAATAATGTAACTTTCAAAAAATTTTTAAATTTCAACGACAAAGGATTGCGTAAAATATTTAAATATCTTATGATAAAAGTAACCAAAAATGAATGAGTGTTCATTCAAAGTATCGAATCCACTCAAAAACGTTAAAGGGGGAGACTGAAGTTGATCCAACAAATTAAAAAAGCTGCCGTATTAGGCTCGGGGGTAATGGGGTCTGGTATTGCCGCACACCTTGCCAATATTGGGATTCCAACCTTGCTATTAGATATCGTTCCGCGCGAGCTAACTGATGACGAGAAGAAAAAGGGGTTAACTCTAGAAGATAAAGCGGTAAGAAATCGAATTAGCCAAACAGCTCTTCAAAAGCTGTTAAAACAAAAACCTGCACCATTAACCTCAAAAAATAATTTAGCCCTCATCGAAGCAGGAAATTTTGAAGATGATCTATCGCGACTAAGTGAAGTTGACTGGATCATTGAAGTGGTAGTAGAAAACCTAGCCATTAAGCAGCAGATTTTCGAAAAGGTTGATCATTATCGAAAGCCTGGCAGCTTTGTAACTTCCAATACATCGGGTATTTCTGTAGAGGCGATGGCAGAAGGCCGCTCTGAAGACTTTCAAAAGCATTTCCTTGGTACACACTTTTTTAATCCTCCTAGATACTTAAAGCTTTTAGAAATCATTCCAACTCAACATACTTCACCTGATGTACTTCATTTTATGAAGCAGTACGGGGAAGATATTCTCGGAAAAGGTGTGGTTGTGGCTAAGGACACGCCAAATTTTATCGCCAACCGAATTGGTACGTACGGTCTCTTAGTAACAGTAAGGGAAATGTTAAAAGGTGGATACAGCGTTGGGGAAGTGGATTCTGTAACGGGACCGCTAATCGGACGACCAAAGAGTGCCACTTTCCGTACGTTGGATGTGGTGGGACTAGATACATTTGCGCATGTAGCAAAAAACGTGTATGACCAAGTGGATGGTGAAGAGAAAGAAGTATTTGAGGTTCCTGCCTTCATGAATCAAATGCTTGAAAAAGGTTGGCTTGGCAGCAAATCTGGTCAAGGATTCTTCCTGAAAAAAGGAAAAGAAATACTTGAATTAGATCCGGCTACTCTTGAATATGTGGAACGAAAAAAATTAAAAACGGCCTCTATTGAAATGAGCAAACAGGAAAAAGGCTTAGCAAATAAATTGAAAGCGCTTGTATATGCGAATGACCGTACTGGAGAACTACTTTGGAATATTTTTAGTCCGGTACTTGTGTATTCTGCGAATCTACTTGGTACGATTGCCGATGATATTGTCGCGATTGACCGTGCCATGAAATGGGGCTTCGGTTGGGAGCAAGGACCTTTTGAAGTATGGGATGCGATTGGGCTAGAAAAATCGATTGCCAAAATGGAGAAAGACGGTCTCGCTATTCCAAGTTGGGTAAAGGAAATGCTAGCAAATGGTCAAACAAGCTTTTATAAGGAAGAAGACAACGGGGATGTTTTCTTCTATACCAATGGTGATTACAAGCTAGTAGAAGAAAACCCAAAGGTGATCAACCTGAAAAAAATCAAAAAACAGCGTGGTGTTATCAAGAAAAATAGTGGTGCCAGTTTGATTGATCTTGGAGATGGAGTAGCCCTTCTAGAATTCCATTCACAAAGTAATGCGATTGGGCTTGATATTGTGCAAATGATTAATTTTGCTGTTGAAGAAGTGGAAAAGAACTTCAAGGGCTTGGTCATTGGGAATCAAGGTAAGAACTTCTGCGTCGGTGCAAACCTTGCCATGATTCTTATGGAAGCACAGGATGATAATATTTTTGAAATTGATATGGTCGTTCGTCACTTCCAACAAGCGATGATGAAAATTAAGTACAGCACAAAGCCAGTCGTTGCTGCACCTTTTGCGATGACCCTTGGTGGTGGAGCAGAGGTTTGCCTACCAGCTACCCATATTCAAGCCACAATGGAAACATATATGGGACTCGTGGAAGTTGGGGTTGGTCTTATCCCTGGAGGTGGCGGTAACAAAGAGCTATACATGAAGTTTTTAAACAGCCTGCCAAACGGAGTTCCATTTGACCTTCAAAACGTGGCGAATAAAGTGTTTGAAACCATTGCAATGGCAAAGGTTTCCACATCGGGAGAGGAAGCACGTGAAAACAACTTCTTGAATAAAGCAGATGGTGTCAGTGTAAACGGAGACCACCAACTGTATGATGCGAAGCAGACGGTTCTAACTCTTTATGACAAAGGATATAAGCCGCCCATCCGAAAGAAGATTCCCGTCGTCGGTGAAACGGGCTACGCCACCTTACTTCTTGGAGCACAAACAATGCATTACTCTGGATATATTTCTGAGCACGACTTGAAGATTGCAAAGAAACTAGCTTATGTGATTGCGGGCGGAAAAGTGCCATTTGGAACGGAAGTCGATGAGCAATACTTGCTTGACCTTGAAAAAGAGGCCTTCTTGAGCTTAATTGCAGAGCCAAAATCGCAAGCAAGAATGCAGCATATGCTTTTAAAAGGAAAACCATTACGTAATTAATAGGTTAATAGACTTGTAGCATAAATAGGAAGCGAGGGAACGTGATGAGAGAAGCGGTGATCGTTGCTGGAGCACGAACTCCAGTGGGAAAATCAAAAAAAGGATCGCTTGCCAGTGTTAGACCTGATGATCTAGGTGCACTGGTTGTAAAAGAGACCTTAAAGCGGGCAGGAAATTACGATGGAAATATTGATGACTTAATTATTGGCTGTGCGATGCCGGAAGCAGAGCAAGGGTTAAATATGGCAAGAAATATTGGGGCGCTTGCAGGACTTCCTGACACAGTGCCTGCCATTACCATCAACCGCTATTGTTCATCAGGGCTTCAGTCAATTGCCTATGCGGCAGAAAAGATCATGATTGGTCATGCCGACACGATCATTGCTGGTGGAGCAGAATCCATGAGCTTAGTACCGATGATGGGTCATGTGGTAAGGCCCAATGCCAAACTGGCTGAGTCAGCACCACAATACTATATGGGGATGGGACACACAGCAGAAGAGGTAGCAAGGAAATTTGGAATATCTCGTGAAGATCAAGATGCTTTTGCGGTAAGAAGTCACCAAAAAGCAGCAAAAGCTCTCCAAGAAGGAAAGTTTGTTGATGAAATTGTTCCAGTAGACGTTATTCTACGCTCGGTTGGAAGAGACCATAAATTAGTTGAAAAACCATTCGTTTTTAGCCAAGACGAGGGAGTGCGTCCTGAGTCAACGGTAGAAACATTGGCAAAGCTTCGTCCGGCCTTTTCCGTAACAGGAACTGTTACAGCAGGAAATTCCTCACAAACAAGTGACGGAGCGGCGGCCGTCATGGTTATGGATCGTGAAAAGGCAGAGGCTGGGGGACTCACGCCACTTGTCAAATTCCGATCATTCGCCGTTGGAGGCGTGCCACCTGAAATTATGGGAATCGGTCCAGTTGTAGCCATTCCTAAAGCATTAAAACTTGCTGGATTAGAGCTATCGGATATCGGATTATTTGAACTAAATGAAGCCTTCGCATCTCAATCGATCCAAGTGATTCGTGAGCTAGGAATTGATGAGGAAAAGGTGAATGTGAATGGAGGAGCCATTGCACTAGGTCACCCACTTGGCTGTACCGGTGCGAAGCTAACCCTTTCTCTTATCCATGAAATGAAGCGCCGCAATCAACAATTCGGAGTGGTCACGATGTGTATCGGTGGCGGCATGGGTGCGGCCGGTGTATTCGAACTTTTATAAAAAATGGAGGAAAAAAGATGACTAATCACACAGATAAATTAATTAAGGGTGGAAGCTTTTTAATCGAAGATGTTTCCTATGATCGAGTCTTTACTCCAGAGGATTATACTGATGAGCAAAAAATGATTGCAAAAATGACGGAGGATTTCGTCACGAATGAAGTTCTCCCACAAGTGGAGCATATCGAAAACCATGAATTTGATCGTTCAGTAAAGCTATTAAAAGAAGCAGGTGAACTCGGTCTTCTTGGGGCTGATGTTCCGGAAGAGTATGGCGGTTTGGCTCTTGATAAAATCAGCTCTGCACTAATCGCTGAAAAAATGTCTCGTGCAGGTGGATTCTCGATCTCACACGGTGCTCATGTGGGGATTGGATCATTGCCAATCGTATTGTTCGGAAACGAAGACCAAAAGCAAAAATACTTACCTACACTAGCCACTGGTGAAAAGTTGGCTGCCTATGCATTAACTGAACCTGGCTCAGGGTCAGATGCATTGGGGGCAAGAACAACGGCTGTTTTAAATGCAGAAGGAACGCATTATGTTCTTAACGGAGAAAAGCAATGGATTACAAATGCAGGTTTTGCCGATGTGTTTGTTGTTTATGCAAAAATCGATGGCGAGCACTTCTCTGCTTTTATCGTTGAAAGAGAGTTTTCGGGAGTGTCTGTTGGTCCAGAAGAGAAGAAGATGGGAATTAAGAGTTCTTCCACTCGTACGTTGATTTTAGAAGATGCTCAAGTACCGGTTGAAAACCTATTAGGAGAGTACGGAAAAGGTCATATTATCGCCTTTAACATTTTAAATATTGGTCGTTATAAGCTTGGGGTGGGAGCCGTCGGAGGTTCAAAAGCTGCATTTGAAATTACGACGAAGTACACGAATCAGCGCCAACAATTTAAAACAAAGCTATCTCAATTCAATTTAACAAAAGAAAAACTAGCAACAATGGCTTCCAAAATCTATGCGGCTGAAAGCTCTGTCTACCGTACTGTCGGACTTTTTGAAGAGCGCATGAGCAAGCTATCGGACGAAGAAGTGAAAAATGGGAAAGCGGTAGCAGCATCCATTGCTGAATATGCAATCGAATGTTCACTAAATAAATTCTTCGCGACGGAAGTGTTGGATTATGTTGCGGACGAAGGGGTACAGCTTCACGGTGGTTACGGCTTTATGAGCGAGTATGAAATTGAACGAGTGTACCGTGACTCTCGAATTAACCGAATTTTTGAAGGTACAAACGAAATCAATCGCCTTTTAGTACCTGGCACGTATTTAAGAAAAGCATTTAAAGGAGAACTTCCTTTATTCCAAAAAGCACAAGCCCTTCAAGAAGAGCTTATGATGCTTATGCCAGAAGAGCCAGGCGATGAGCCACTTGCTCAAGAGAAGTATTTAGTGAAAAATGCGAAGAAAATCGGCCTTCTTGCAGCAGGGCTAGCGGCGCAAAAGTTTGGCAAAGCACTAGAGAGCGAGCAGGAAATCTTAGTGAACATCGCCGATATCGTATCCAATGCTTATGCGATGGAATCAGCCGTGCTACGAACAGAAAAAGCAATCGCTAAGGACGGGGTAGAAAAGAGCAAGCAAAAGCTTTTATACACACAAATCTTCTGTCAGGAAGCATTCAACGAAATCGAGCAGCATGCAAAAGAAACACTTGTCGCAACAGAAACAGGTGACGCATTGCGCATGATGATCTCCGCTCTTCGCAAATTTACAAGACACACACCAATCAACGTCATTGCGAAAAAGCGTGAAGCTTCAGAAAAACTAATCGAAGCTGAAAAATTTGTCCTATAACTAGAGCGAATCCCCCCTTCATCTATTTGAAGGGGGGATTTATTCGCAAACGAGTAAATTCGCCAAAAAATTCGTAGTCAAAGTTATGAATTTGTATCTAATTATGTTAATATGCAATTGAAAGTATAAAAGGATGGTGGTAACATGGCATTGACCTTCTATTGGTATCCGAAATGTGGAACCTGTCGAAATGCGAAAAAATGGCTGGATTCTCACAATCTTGAGTATCAAGAGGTACATATCGTAGAGCAGCCTCCTTCAAAAGCGGAACTTGAATCCTACTATAAGGCAAGTGGACTTGAATTGAAAAAATTCTTCAACACGAGCGGACAAAAATATCGTGAGCTTGGTGTGAAAGATAAAATAGCAACTTCTTCAGAGGACGAGCTTCTTGAGCTTCTTGCCTCGGACGGGATGTTAATCAAGCGCCCACTGTTAACAGATGGAGAGAAAGTAACGCTTGGCTTTAAGGAAGCAGACTATGAAAAAGTATGGCTTACAAAGTAACCAACAATTAATACATATTATGGAGGGGTTTTATCGTGAGTACACCAAAGGATCTACGTTATTCTGAAGAACATGAATGGGTAAAAACAGAAGGAAATACCGTTCGTATCGGTATTACACATTTCGCTCAATCGGAGCTTGGTGACATCGTTTTTGTTGAACTTCCAGAAGTAGGTGACACTGTAACAGCTGATGAGCCATTCGGTAGCGTTGAATCTGTTAAAACGGTTTCTGAACTTTATGCTCCAGTAAGTGGAAAAGTAGTAGAGGTAAATGAAGATTTAAACGACAGCCCAGAGTTCGTAAATGAGTCACCATATGAAAAAGCTTGGATGATTGTTGTTGAGCCATCTGACGCTAGTGAAGTGGATAACTTAATGACAGCTGAGCAGTATGAAGAAATGATTAACGAAGACTAAAACATGAGGCACCTTTCTAGGTGTCTTTTATTGTGGCTCTTTTCTAAAACATTGTTGCTATATAACACTTTTTCGGAAATAAACTATATGTTTCAACAGCCAGTCAGGATTTTATCATCCTTAGAAAAGAGCTACTTTCCAAAAAGACCAATAAACCCAGCGTTATGCGGGGGAAAATCCGGCTTCTGGGATTTTTCCAAAACAACCTTTACGAAAACAGCCTTTATTGTCTCTTTTTTTTCTAGCAAACATGGGCATGCTACACGTATAACAGAAAAGAAAGGGATGGCTAACAACATGACTTTGCAGCAAGGAAAATTAGATATTACAGACCGTGTTGTCGGAAAGCTTCAAAATGGTGAAATCGTGCTTTATCTAGAAAATGAACAAATCGGAAAGGTCCCTTTACCGAGTGGAAGTGATATTCAGCTTGAACATCATTTTGAAAGTGCTGGAGAGAAGATTTTTCAGCTGGTATCCACTCCATCTCGTGACGAACCAAGATATACAGATTGTGATGAAGGTGGATGGTGTTAATCCATGGACAGCGGGTTTCTTTCCGCTGTTTATTTTTTTATAATCGTAAATAGTTAGAGGAATTGTACACCTCTTTCGAGAATAATGAATAAAGTAAAGAAAATACAACATGTTCACAGGTGATGCATATGACTGAAGTGAGACCTGAAAAAGTAATTATTGTAGAAGGTACGTCAGACAAAAAGAAGGTGCAAAAGGTTATTAAGGAGCCTGTAGACATTATTTGTACGAATGGAACGATATCTCTTTCGAAGCTTGATGAAATCATTGATGAATTGTTTGGAAAGGATGTCTATATTCTTGTTGATGCTGATGAAGCTGGAGAAAAGCTTCGAAGACTTTTTAAACGCGAGTTTCCTGAAGCAGATCATTTATACATCGATCGAACCTACAGGGAGGTAGCTACCGCACCAGAACATCATTTAGCTACTGTACTGCTTGGGGCAAACATCGATGTCTTTACGCAATTTTTAGACAAAGTGTAAGAAGGAGTAACAACATGCAAGAATTGCTTGAAAATAACAGGGAAATACTCTTCTCGGCGGAGGAAACAAATTTTCTCTACTTGTACACACCGTTATGTGGTACATGCCAGGTAGCAGGAAAAATGCTCTCAGTCGTTGAACAGCTTTTACCACAATATAACTGGTTAAAGGCTGATCTGAATTTTGTGCCAGCATTAGCTGAGCAATATTCGATCGAGTCTGTTCCCTGTTTACTTGTTATAAGGAAAAACAAATTAGTTAAGAAAATTTATGCTTTTCAATCGGTACCATTTTTATATGAAAGCTTAAAGTCCTTATAGGAATCAGACGTTTTTTGTCTGATTTTTTTTATTTGTCGATTTCCGAATCCCTTCGACAGCAAAAGTAACTTCATTTTAAAAAGTGACATATTTCTCGGGAAATGAACTCTAATTACAGCATTCGATATAAAGCTTGTTAGGTACCCCTGACAAATGTTCGAAAATTTGTCGAAGAAATATTAAAGGTAAGGATTCTCTCCAAGTGGAATATATATATAGTTAGATGTTGAGAGGGGGAAGACCGTTGCTTTTTCATTTACAAAAAACAGTGAATGAATGGAATAGCCGAAGCCATTTACTGCCTTTTTTAAGAAAGGCATCAGTCGTTATTTGTATTCAATCCGAAGATGATACCTTCTTTATCCATATAAACAAAGGGAACGTTGAACTGTTAATCGAAGAAAATCATCATCATATTGACGCATATCTCCAAGGACAGAAGGAACATATCATCTCCTTACTCAGTGGGGAGATCAAGCTAAGGCAAGCAACCGTATCAAATGTAATTACCTTACAGGCAACCTTTAGAACAGCTCTTTACTTAGAAACCTTATTCTATCTAGTAAAACCATATAAGTATGTAAATAATATTTGAAGTTTTATGGGAGGGAATGGAATGTCAGAACAGAAGAAGTATCGGTTAGAAACGCTTGGTGTACATGGTGGATTAAGCCCAGATCCTGTTACAGGAGCTAGAGCGGTACCAATTTATCAAAATAATGCTTATCAATTTAAAGACACAGAGCATGCGGCTAATCTGTTTGCACTTGCTGAGCCTGGATATATTTATACACGTATTCATAATCCAACGACTACGGTATTCGAAGAAAGAGTGGCCCTATTAGAAGGTGGAGTCGGAGCGCTTGCCGTTTCGAGTGGAATGGCAGCAATTACACTGGCCATACTCAACTTGGCAGAAGCAGGAGATGAAATTGTTGCGGCTTCTAATTTATATGGTGGTACATATAATTTATTTGCAGTAACTCTCCCTAAATATGGGATTCAAGTGAAGTTTGTGGATTCAACTAATCCAGAGAACTTTAAACAAGCTATTACAGATAAAACAAAGGCGGTATTTGCCGAGACCATCGGAAACCCAAGTTTGCGTATCTTGGATATCGAAAAGGTTGCAAAGATTGCACATGATGCAGGTATTCCGCTTGTAATCGATAATACCTTTGCCACTCCTTATTTATGCCGACCAATCGAACATGGTGCAGATATTGTCATTCATTCGGCAACCAAGTGGTTATTAGGGAATGGGACTACTCTTGGTGGTATCATCGTGGATGGCGGAAAGTTTGATTGGAATTCGTCTAAATTCCCTGGTTTTACAACTCCTGATGTAAGTTATCATGATATTGTATATAGTGAGGCAATTGGTGCTGCAGCTTATATTGTAAAAGCTAGAGTGCAATTGCTACGTGATTTAGGTCCAGCATTAAGCCCTCAAAATGCCTTTCAATTCACACTTGGTTTAGAAACTTTGCATGTGAGAATGAAGGAGCATGTGGCAAATACTGAAAAGGTAGTAGAGTATTTAGAGGCGCATCCAGGTGTTAATTGGGTGATGTATCCAGGAAATCAAAAGCATCCAGACTTTGAGCTTGCAAAGAAATACTTACCTAAAGGAGCAGGTTCTATCGTTGTCTTTGGAATTGATGGAGGCCGTGTGTCAGGAGCAACGTTTATAAATAGTCTAAAGCTTTGGGCTCATGTTGCTAATGTTGGCGATGCAAAAAGCTTAGTCATTCATCCTGCAAGCACTACTCATCAACAGCTAGACACAGAGGGGTTAAAAGCGGCAGGAGTTCCAGAGGATTTAATTCGTCTATCGATCGGAATTGAAAATGTGGAGGATTTAGTTGAAGACTTAGAGCAAGCGATTACATTGGCAACAGGGAAAACCTCACTTACAAGCAATGTGTAATCAATAAGATTTTTGTCGAATTTTATCGTTGACACTCCAATTTTTCCATGATACGATAGCACTCGTGATTAAGACTACAAAATAAATTTCATATAGATTGATAAGCTCTTATCGAGAGAGGTGGAGGGATGTGCCCTATGAAGCCCGGCAACCGTCAAATTATTGAAATGGTGCCAATTCACACAAAGCGTATTGCTTTGATAGATGAGAGAAAGGTAACTGTTTCTGCCTTTCTGCTCATGCAGGAAGGTTTTTTTTGTTCATCTAAAAAGCTCTCATTCGAATAGGAATGGTACGGATGATGGAACCTAAGTTGTAATGGAGCTTTCTTGATGCATGATACCATGTAGTTTTATCAGAATAATCGGAAATGGAAGGAGGAGAAACCTTTGATCTCGATAAAAGATGTGAAAAAGATTTATTCTTCAAGACAAGGAAAAGTAACGGCTGTAGATAATGTAAACCTAGAAATTACTGAAGGAGAGATCTTCGGGGTAATCGGTTATAGTGGAGCAGGAAAAAGTACGCTTATTCGTATGCTCAACGGGTTAGAAATTCCTACTGTGGGATCCGTTATCGTAGCAAATAATGAAGTATCGAAAATTAAAGGTAGTAGCCTTCGAAAAGCTAGACAGGAAATAAGCATGATTTTCCAACATTTTAATCTGTTATGGTCTCGTACCGTTAGAGAAAATATTGCATTTCCACTTGAAATTGCAGGAGTTCCTAAAGCTCAAAGAATGAAAAGAGTGGACGAGCTTATTCGTTTAGTTGGATTAGAAGGAAGAGAAGACGCTTACCCATCTCAATTGAGTGGAGGGCAAAAACAAAGAGTAGGAATTGCAAGAGCACTTGCTAATAATCCAAAGGTTCTTCTTTGTGATGAGGCAACATCTGCACTTGATCCGCAAACAACCGATTCGATTCTAGAGCTATTAGTTGATATTAATAAGCGTTTAGGATTAACCATTGTCCTTATCACACATGAAATGCACGTAATCCGAAAGATTTGTCATCGTGTAGCTGTGATGGAAGGTGGAAAGGTCGTTGAACTCGGTCCTGTTCTTGATGTATTTAAGAACCCTAAGGAAGAAATTACGAAACGATTTGTTCAGCAGGTAACAGAGCCTGAAGAAACGAAGGAAACGATTGAACATTTATTAGAACTTTACCCGCACGGTACGGTTGTTCAATTAGGCTTTGTTGGAGAAGCAGCAGAGCAACCGCTGATTACCAATCTTATTCGTCATTACCATGTGACTGTTAATATCCTGCAAGGGAAAATATCACAAACACAAAATGGATCTTACGGAACGCTTTTCATCCACTTAGATGGGGAAAAAGAAGAGCTTTCAAAGGCCATTGCGTATATCGAGTCACAACAGGTTGGAGTGGAGGTGATTTCGAATGCTTGAGACACTTTTACCAAACGTAAACTGGGAAAAAATGATTGAGGCAACGAATGAAACTCTTTATATGACAGCTATATCAGTTGTTATTACATTTGTTCTTGGATTAATTTTGGGACTTTTATTATTTTTAACAGCTAAAGGTAATATTTGGGAAAATGCAATTGTAAATAAAGTGATCAGTTCTGTAGTGAACGTCTTCCGCTCGATTCCCTTTATTATATTGATCGTTCTTCTTATCCCTTTTACAAAGCTTATACTAGATACGATGATTGGTGAAAATGCCGCTTTACCGGCATTAATTATAGGTGCGGCTCCTTTTTACGCGAGAATGGTGGAAATCGGATTGCGTGAGATTGATAAAGGAGTTATTGAAGCGGCTAAATCCATGGGAGCTAAAACAAGCACGATTATCTTTAAGGTGCTTATTCCTGAATCACTGCCAGCTTTAGTATCTGGTATTACGGTTACGGCTATTGCTTTGGTGAGTTATACAGCAATGGCTGGTGTGATTGGTGCGGGTGGTTTAGGTAACCTTGCGTATTTGGAAGGGTTCCAAAGAAGTCGTAGCGACGTCACCTTGGTAGCAACAGTCATCATTTTAATTATTGTGTTTATTATCCAATTTATTGGAGATTCTATAACATCAAAACTAGACAAAAGATAGGAGAGAGACAAAAATGAAGAAATTTTTAAGCTTATTTTTATCATTAGCAGTTGCTCTAGTTCTTGCAGCTTGCGGTACAGCAAAAGAAGATGAGTCTAACGCTGGTGAAGGCGAAGAAACAGCAGAAACTACTGAGTTAGTAGTTGGAGCTTCTAACGTACCACATGCGGAAATTTTAGAAGAAGCAAAGTCACTTTTAGCGGAAAAAGGAATTGAATTAAAGATTGAAACATTCCAAGATTATATCCTACCTAACCAAGCGTTAGAGTCTGGTGATCTTGATGCAAACTATTTCCAACATATTCCTTACCTTGAGTCTCAAATGGCTGAACATGGCTATGATTTTGCTAATGCGGGTGGAATCCATATCGAACCAATGGGTGTGTACTCTAAAAAGTACAAGAGCTTAGAAGAGCTTCCAGAAGGAGCACATATCATCATGAGCAGCTCAGTTGCAGACCACGGTCGTATTTTAACTATGCTTGAAAAAGAGGGATTAATCACTCTTAAAGAAGGCGTTAATAACGTAGAAGCAACAGTTGAAGATATCGCAGAAAATCCTAAAAATCTTCACTTTGACACAGAGTACGAAGCATCATTATTACCACAAATCTTTAACAATGATGAAGGTGATGCAGTACTTATCAACTCGAACTATGCGATCGATGCAGGTCTAAACCCAATTGAAGATTCAATTGCAATCGAAGACAAAGAGTCTCCGTACGTGAACGTAATCGCGGTTCGTAAAGGTGACGAAAACTCTGAAGCAATCAAAGCTTTAGTCGAAGTACTACACTCACAAGAAATCCAAGACTTTATCCTTGAAAAATACGAAGGTGCTGTAGTACCAGTATCTGAATAATAGAAAAAACAGGTGTCTCTTATAGGGGCATCTGTTTTTTTGTGTAATAATTTGTTTCAATTCAAGGATACTAACATAAGTGATACTACATAACTTAAAGACTGGAGTGGGACAAATGGATCAAGGATTTATTGCAAGAAATCCGAGTGAAGAAGCTCTACATGATTATAAACAAGGACTTGGTACGTTTACTCAAAAAATGCCAGATATCGCTAGCCATTTTAATGCATTCACAGAAGCATGCTTCAAAGAGGGAGTCTTAACTCAAAAACAAAAGCAACTAATTGCTCTGGGAATTAGCCTGTATTCTCAGGATGAATATTGCATCATCTACCATGTGAAAGGATGCTTGGACCAAGGCGCAACCGAACAAGAGATTCTTGAAGCGATTGGTGTAACTGCAGCCTTTGGTGGAGGCGGTGCCATGAGCCAGGCTGTTACCCTTGTACAAAATACGATGGATGATTTTAATCAATTAAAACAGTGAGTTAAGCTCTTATCGAGAGGATTTAGCAAGAAAAGAATGGAAACCACAAGGTGAGTTTTTCTAACAAAGTCTTATTCGTACTCATCCTTAAATATCGTGTTTTTTCGGCTTTGTTCCAAAGATTTAACCTGTGTTACGATAGATGTGACCAAAGAAGTCGAAAAAAAGTGATAGTTGGAAGGGATGGATTCATTATTAGTCAACTAAGGTTGAACTACACGTGTGAGATGGAAAAGGCGATGTATGCAGCTCATGGAGTGGGATATGAAACCTACGGTCGGAAACATAAGGTTAGAATGAAAATTGAAAAAGTAAGGCAACAAGATTATTTGCAAAGTCAAAGGATGATTGCAGATTTGGATCGTAGGGTTCATGCCTAGTAACATATATATTTATAGAAGAAATTCGTGAGCCAGTGGAGAATTCCACTGGTTTTTCTGTTGAGCAAATGGTATCGTACATAGAAAAGATAGTCGAAGAAAAAAATAGGTAAGTAATAGCTCGATAACAGGTTCTTAAGAGTTGATATCACATTTCATTTGTTATAAGATTGTAATGAGAATAAAATGAGAATGAAAATAAAGTTTTTATAGTTAAGAGATAACTAATTTTCTTTCAAATTATGGAGGTAATAGATATGTCAGGATCAACTTTATCCATTAAGGATTTACATGTGTCAATCGATGAAAAGGAAATTCTAAAAGGGGTAACTCTTGAAATTAAAGGTGGAGAAATCCACGCAATCATGGGACCTAACGGAACAGGTAAATCTACTTTGTCTTCTGCTATTATGGGACATCCTAAATATGAAGTAACTTCGGGTTCAATCTCTCTTGATGGAGAAGATGTACTTGAAATGGAAGTAGATGAGCGCGCTCGTGCAGGTCTATTTTTAGCAATGCAGTACCCAAGCGAAATTAGCGGGGTAACAAATGCGGACTTCTTACGTTCAGCTATTAACAGCCGTCGTGAAGAAGGAGACGAAGTTTCTTTAATGAAATTCATCCGTCAAATGGACAAAAACATGGAGTTTTTAGAAATGGATCCAGATATGGCTCAACGTTACTTAAACGAAGGGTTCTCTGGTGGAGAAAAGAAGCGTAACGAAATTCTACAATTAATGATGATTCAGCCAAAGATTGCCATCCTTGACGAAATCGACTCTGGATTAGATATCGACGCGTTAAAGGTTGTTTCAAGAGGAATTAACGAAATGCGTAGCTCTGAGTTTGGTTGCTTAATGATCACTCACTACCAACGTTTATTAAACTACATTACACCTGATTTTGTTCATGTAATGATGCAGGGACGTATTGTAAAATCTGGTGGCCCTGAGCTTGCTCAACGTTTAGAAGCTGAAGGATATGATTGGATTAAAAAAGAGCTTGGCATTGAGGACGAAACTGTCGGGCAAGAAGCGTAAGTTAGGGGGACCAGACATGACTACAGAAACCGTATTACCATTCGATAAGGAATATGTGACTTCTTTTTCAAAAGAGATGGGTGAACCAGCTTGGTTAACGGAACTTCGCGTAAATGCGTTAGCCTCAGCTGAAAACCTATCCCTTCCAAGACCAGATAAAACAAATATTACAAAATGGAACTTTACTCAATTCGATAAGCATATCGTTAAGAGTGAAGATTATGCTTCACTAGCTGACCTTCCTGACGAAGTAAAATCATTGATCGGTACAGAAGAAGGCGAGAAAACCTTATACATTCAACGCAATAACCGCCCGACAATTCTTTCTGTTTCAGAAGAATTGAAAAATCAAGGTGTGGTGTTTGTAGATATCTTTACAGCAGCTCGTGAGCATGGAGATCTTTTACAAAAGTACTTCATGAAAGACGGTGTAAAGGTTGATGAGCACAAGCTTACAGCTCTTCATGCGGCATTTATGAACGGTGGAGTATTCTTATATGTTCCTAAAAATGTTGAAGTTTCAACACCGGTTCAGGCTGTATTTATCCACGATGATAAAGAAGCAACTGTATTTAACCATGTTCTTGTAGTGGCTGAAGACAATAGCTCTGTCACATACGTTGAGAACTATATTTCAACTGTGGAAGAAGCTAATTCAATCTTCAATATCATTACAGAAGTAGTTACAGGGACAAACGCAACGGTTCAATACGGTGCAGTTGATACATTAGCAAAAGGTGTAACGACATACGTGAATCGTCGTGGAGTAACTGGACGTGATGCTCGTATTGAGTGGGCACTTGGTTTAATGAATGATGGCAACACTATTTCTGATAACGTAACAAACCTTGTTGGAGATGGCTCTGTTGGCGATATGAAAATGGTAACTGTTGGACGTGGCGAGCAAACACAAAACTTCACAACAAGTGTTGTTCACTGGGGTAAACACACGGATGGCCAAATCCTTAAGCATGGTGTAACGAAAGACAGTGCCACTTCTATCTTTAACGGAATTGGAAAAATCGAGTATGGTGCAACCAAGTCAAATGCGGAGCAAGAATCACGCGTGTTGATGTTGAGTGAAAAAGCACGTGGAGATGCTAACCCAATTCTTCTTATTGATGAAGATGATGTAACGGCAGGACACGCAGCTTCAGTAGGACGTGTGGATCCACTTCAGCTTTACTACCTAATGAGCCGTGGAATTCCTAAAACAGAAGCAGAACGCCTTGTCATTCATGGCTTCTTAGCTCCTGTTGTTAATGAGCTTCCAATCGAAGGCGTGAAAAAGCAATTAGTTGAAGTTATCGAAAGGAAAGTAAGATAATGAATATCCAAGATATTCGCAGTCACTTTCCGATTCTTCATCAAGAAGTGAACGGCAAACCATTAGTGTATCTTGATAGCGCCGCAACTTCTCAAAAGCCCGTTTCGGTTATCGAAACGCTTGAAAAGTATTATAAAGAATACAATTCAAATGTGCACCGAGGTGTTCATACACTTGGTACAAAAGCAACCGATGCTTACGAAGGGGCACGTGAAAAGGTTAGAAGGTTTATTAATGCAAAATCTACCGAAGAAATTATCTTCACTCGTGGAGCGACTACCGCATTAAACATGGTCGCCCACAGCTATGGTTTAGATAATCTTCGTGAGGGTGATGAAATTGTGATCACCTTTATGGAGCATCATGCGAATATTATTCCTTGGCAGCAAGTAGCTAAGAAAACCGGTGCAACACTTAAATACATTCCTCTTCAAGTGGATGGAACCATTAGTCTAGAAGATGTAAGAGCAACCGTTACCTCTAATACAAAAATTGTGTCCGTGATGAAGGTTTCAAATGTTTTAGGTGTTATGAACCCGATTAAAGAAATTGCCAAGATCGCTCATGAAAATGGGGCAATTATGGTGGTGGATGGTGCCCAAGCTGCTCCCCATATGAAGATTGATGTACAGGATCTAGACTGTGACTTCCTTGCTTTTTCAGGCCATAAAATGTGTGGACCAACTGGAATTGGAGTTCTTTATGGAAAGAAGCAGCATCTAGAAAAAATGGAGCCAGTTGAAACAGGTGGAGAAATGATCGACTTTGTAGATTTATACGAATCTACATGGAAAGAGCTTCCTTGGAAGTTTGAAGCAGGTACTCCAATTATAGCGGGAGCTGTTGGACTTGGGGCTGCGATTGATTTCCTAGAGCAAATTGGTTTAGAAAATATAGAAGCACACGAGCATAAGTTAGCTGCTTATGCGATGGATAAGTTATCACAAATTGAAGGAATGACGATATACGGCCCGAAAGACCCAGGTCTTCGTGCTGGAGTAGTTACTTTCAATATTGAAGATGTTCATCCGCATGATGTGGCAACCGTGCTTGATGCAGAGGGGATAGCTGTTCGTGCTGGGCATCATTGTGCACAACCACTAATGAAATGGCTAAAGGCTTCTGCAACGGCTCGTGCCAGCTTTTACCTGTATAACACCGAAGAAGAGATTGATAAGCTTGTGGAAGGGCTTATCAAAACAAAGGAGTATTTTAGCGATGTCTTCTAATCATTTAGATACCCTCTATAGACAGGTAATTATGGATCATTACAAAAACCCTCGTAATAAAGGGGTTTTAGAAAACGATAGCCTAACCATCAACATGAATAATCCTACATGTGGAGACCGGATTCAGCTTACACTTAAGCTCGAGGAAGGTGTCGTAAGGGACGCGAAATTTGAAGGAGAAGGCTGCTCCATCTCTATGTCATCTGCTTCCATGATGACGCAAGCCATCAAAGGAAAAAAACTTGACGAAGCATTACAGTTATCGGAAGTGTTTTCCCAAATGATGCAAGGCAAGGAATACGATGATAGCCTAGACTTAGGTGATATAGAAGCGTTACAAGGCGTTTCCAAGTTTCCAGCGCGAATTAAGTGTGCGACACTAGCATGGAAAGCAATGGAAAAGGGCATTAAAGAAGAACAACAATAAGGGGTAGCATAAACGCATGCTCCTACGAATGGAGGAACACGACAATGGCTAAAAAAGCGCCTGAAATCGGTGATTACAAATATGGCTTTGCCGATAAAGATGTGTCTATCTTCCGCTCGAAGCGTGGATTAACACGTGAAATCGTGGAAGAAATCTCAAAAATGAAGCAAGAGCCACAATGGATGCTTGATTTCCGTTTGAAATCACTTGAGCATTTTTACAATATGCCAATGCCACAATGGGGTGGAGATTTAGCGGCATTAAATTTTGATGAAATTACGTACTACGTAAAACCATCTGAAAAGACAGAACGTTCTTGGGATGAAGTTCCTGAAGAAATTAAACAAACATTTGATAAGCTAGGTATTCCTGAAGCTGAACAAAAATACTTAGCAGGTGTATCTGCTCAGTACGAGTCAGAGGTTGTCTATCACAACATGCAGGAAGATCTTGAAAACTTAGGAATTGTGTTTAAGGACACGGATTCTGCCCTTCGTGAAAATGAAGACATCTTCCGTGAGCACTGGGCAAAAGTGATTCCTCCAACGGATAACAAATTTGCTGCATTAAACTCGGCTGTATGGTCAGGTGGATCATTCATCTATGTACCAAAAGGTATAAAGGTAGAAACTCCACTTCAAGCCTATTTCCGTATCAACTCTGAAAACATGGGGCAGTTCGAGCGTACACTAATCATTGTTGATGAAGGCGCACACGTACACTATGTAGAAGGTTGTACAGCACCTGTTTACACTACGAACTCCCTTCATAGTGCGGTTGTTGAAATTATTATCAAAAAAGATGCTTACTGCCGTTATACAACGATCCAGAACTGGGCAAATAACGTGTTTAACCTAGTTACAAAGCGTGCGGTTTGTGAAGCAAACGCAACAATGGAATGGATTGACGGAAACATCGGTTCTAAGTTGACAATGAAATACCCAGCAGTAATCCTGAAGGGTGAAGGTGCTCGTGGAATGACATTATCTATTGCACTTGCTGGTAAAGGTCAACACCAAGACGCTGGAGCGAAGATGATTCACTTAGCTCCTAACACGTCTTCTACGATCGTTTCGAAGTCGATTTCGAAGCAAGGTGGAAAAGTAACGTACCGTGGAATCGTTCATTTTGGACGTAAAGCGGACGGAGCACGTGCGAATATTGAGTGTGACACACTAATCATGGATAACCAGTCTACTTCAGATACGATTCCTTACAACGAAATCTTAAACGACAACATCTCTTTAGAGCATGAAGCGAAGGTTTCAAAGGTTTCTGAGGAGCAATTGTTCTATCTAATGAGCCGTGGTATTTCAGAAGAAGAAGCAACAGAAATGATCGTAATGGGCTTTATTGAACCATTTACGAAAGAACTTCCGATGGAATACGCAGTTGAAATGAACCGTCTAATCAAGTTCGAAATGGAAGGTTCAATCGGTTAAGAAATAAAGGAAACGTTCACCTTAGAAGGTGAGCGTTTTTTCATACATATGATATGATGATGACACATACTTGGAGGGGTGGAATTGATCTATATTGGAGTGACTGGTTGGGGCGACCAGGATCGATTGTACGGTCCACATACCTCACCCAGAAATAAGTTAAAAGAGTATGCCGGCTTTTTTCCAACTGTCGAAGTCGATTCCTCCTTTTATGCGATACAGCCTATAAAAAATGCGCAAAGATGGGTCGAGGACACCCCACCTTCCTTTCAATTTATTGTAAAAGCATATCAAGGGATGACGGGGCATTCGAGAGGAGACATCCCTTTTGAAACCAAAGAGCATATGTTTCAAGCGTTTAGGGATTCTCTTACACCATACATAGTGAGCAATAAATTAGCTATGGTCTTGTTTCAGTTTCCGCCCTGGTTTGATTGTAAAAGGGAACATGTGGAATACTTGCGTTGGTGCAAGAAACAGATGGGTGATATCCCGTGCGCTCTCGAATTTCGTCATCAGTCGTGGTTCCGTTCTTCCTTTTATGATCGTACGATTCAATTTATGAACAAAGAAGAATGGATACATAGCATTTGCGATGAACCGCAATCAGGAGAGGGCTCTGTCCCTATTGTACTTGAATCATTGGGAAAAAAGAGTGTGTTGATTCGTTTTCATGGAAGAAACGTACATGGATGGCAAAAACGTACAGAAAATTGGCGGGAAGTCAGATACTTGTATCGATATAATCAGAAGGAATTGCGACAATGGGTAGAGCATATAAAAAAGCTAGAAAAAGAAACGGAACATCTATATATTGTATTTAATAATAATTCTGGTGGAGATGCCGCAGATAACGCACTTGATTTGATTGATCTTCTTGGAATCGAGTATGAAAACTTAGCTCCTCGCCAGCTTGATTTGTTTTAGCATTTTGGTGATGAGGGGAGAAACAGTATGACCTTAGAAGATATTCATATTTATCACACAAATGACCTACATAGTCATTTTGAGCACTGGACCAGAATCAGCTCGTTCTTACAGAGAAGGAAATACCTTCATCAAAGTGCAAATGAAGAAGTTCTTCTTTTTGACATAGGTGACCATATGGACCGTTGGCATCCTCTGACAGATGCTACACGAGGAAAACGGAACACCGAGTTATTAAATGAAGTGGGATACACGGCGGTAACGATTGGAAATAACGAAGGAATTACTCTCTCCTTCGAAGACTTAGACACTCTCTATCAAAGAAGAAGATTTGATGTGGTTGTAGCAAATTTCTTTACGGCTAATGGCACACGTCCTCAGTGGGTAAAACCATACCAAATATATGAGTTGAAAAATAAAGCACGTGTGGCTGTTATCGGTTTGACCGCCTATTTCTCACATTTTTATAAACAGCTTGGCTGGACATTATCCGAGCCATTGGAAGAATTGAAGCACCAGTTAGCAGAAATAAAAGAAAAAGCAGACATGATCATTCTGCTCTCTCACCTAGGCATACATGATGATGAAGCCATTGCTGAACAATTTCCGGAAATAGATGTGATTTTAGGGGCGCACACTCATCATGTGTTTCATGAAGGAAAAGAAATAAATGGGGTCATTCTTGGGGCAGCAGGAAAGTATGGGATGTTTGTTGGCCATATCACACTGACGATTGATAGTGAAACACTTCACGTGAGGAAAAAGCGAGCCATAGCGTATGATTCCAATCAACTACCATATGTTGAAGGTGAAAAGGAAGAGGAGAATCAGCTGTATGAGGAAGGAAAGGCATTGCTACTTACCGAGGTTGCTAGAATAGGAGAACCTTATCGCTCAAGGGAGGTGCTAGCTCGCCTTCTTTGTGAAACTCTTCGCAGCTGGTGTAACGTAGATAGTGCCTTCTTAAACGAAGGGTTAATACTAAGGGATTTACCGAATGAAACAGTTACGGAATATGATTTATTATCGATTTGTCCGCATCCCATAAATCCTACGGTGGTTGACCTCTCAGGAGCTGAATATCAAGAAGTTATCAGGCTGGCATTAGAAGAGAAGTGGAGAAATATGATGATCAAGGGGCTAGGCTTTCGTGGCACGTTCATGGGGCAAATGATCTTTGAGGGTGTTGAGGTGAAGCATGGGAAAAATGGACTCTCTTTCTATATTAATGGTAAGCAAATTGAAAGAGAAGCACGCTATAAAGTAGCGATACCAGACATGTTTACTTTTGGACAGTTGTTTCCTGAAATTAGAAGAGCGGAGTATAAAGTATACTTCTTCCCAGAGTTTATGCGTGATTTATTACGCTGGAAGCTCCAAAACTTGCAATAGCTAGGCAAATGAAACTCACATTTTTCTTCCTACTACATAAGTTGATAAGGAAGAAAGGAGAGTGTAGCAAGTGATTGAGCTTTCACCAATTGAAATCAATGGTCACACTTTTTTAAGTGTATCAGTAAAACTCCCAAAAACAAATTTGCTCGTCGTGAGTAATGATAAAGGATACATCATGTGTGGTGCTCTTGATGTGGCACTTCTCAATGAAAAGCTAAAGGATAGAAAAGTCATTGCCGGTAGAGCCGTTGGTGTTAAAACCATTGAGCAACTTTTAGAGGCACCTTTAGAATCCGTTACGTATGAAGCAGAAAATTTAGGGATTACAAAGGGTATGCTTGGAAAAGATGCGATGTTAAAAATGATTTAAAAAGGTGCTGAATAGGCGCCTTTTTTATTTTCACTAGGAATAGTGGGAATAGGAAAGGGTTTGTTCTTATTTGTAAGCAAATAAAGTCATTTGACCTATTTATTTTTTCAATTAGGTACTAAAGTATGTTGAAATTAAGTCGATAATAGAGTTATCTTAGAAGATAAAGTAGGATTTTGTCAGAACTTGTTGAATAATCTCAGTCAGACGAATACAGGAGAACTATAATGAGACTAGTAGCTACCGCTAATGTAGAATCTGGAACAATACTAGGAAAAACGGTTAGAAATGATAAGGGACAGATTTTACTAAGCGAGGGAGTAGAGTTAAACGAAAAAATGCTTAGGCGATTACTTTTGCTTGGCATTACTTACATATATATAAAAGATTCTGTAACAGAAGGGATTGAGTATATCGAGGTTCTGCCGGATTCGGTTCGAAGAAAGGCTGTACAAACGATTGAAACGACCTTCCAAGAGCTTCAGAATGATAGTAAATTTGATACGTCATTTGTTATTGAAAAAGCGTCCAAAAGATTTAAAGATCTGATAAGACAGCTTTTATTTGAGTTGAAAAATAACGAAAATTTGCTAACCATGTTAGCTGACGTTTATACATATGATAACTATATCTTTACTCACTCCTTACATGTGACGATGTATTCTCTTGCGATCGGGATGAAATTGAAACTTACTCCAAAAGAACTTGAAATACTAGGGATGGGAGCCATACTTCACGATGTGGGGAAAATGAAAGTACCATTTGACATTCTACAGAAACCTGGTAAATTAACAGATCAAGAATACGATGAAATTAAAAGGCATCCTGAAGAAGGATTCCAAATGCTTCGTAATGTTCCAGCGATGTCACTTATTGTTGCTCATTGTGCGTATCAGCACCATGAACGGCTAAATGGGACTGGCTATCCACGCGGTATCGAAGGTGAAGATATACATCAGCTTGCGAAAATTATTGCGGTAGCTGATGTGTTTGATGCGGTCACCTCCAATCGAGTGTATCGGGATGCTATGCTGCCCCATCATGGTCTGGAAATATTATTTGCCGGCTCAGGAACTCTTTTTGATCCAAAAATAATAGAGGCATTTCGTAAGGGAGTAGCTATATACCCTGTTGGGATTACGGTCATACTTGATGATGGTCGAAAAGGCGTTGTGTCTAAACAAAACATGGGAGTCAGCGACCGACCGATTGTAAGGATTATTGAAGAAAATGGCAAAGACACGGATCCCTATGAATTAGACCTGAGTGTAAGTTTGTCCACAATGATTGTTGAATGTGACACGACCTTTCCAAAAAACGTGTAACTGGACAAAAGATAGGCTGTTTTCGTAAAGTTTGTTGTTTTGGAAAAATCCCAGAAGCCGGATTTTTCCCCGTATAACACTGGGTTTATTGGTCTATTTTGAGAGTAGCTCTTTTCTAAGGATGATAATATCCTGAATACCTGTTGAAACATATAGTTTATTTCCGAAAAACTGTGTATATAGCAACAATGTTTTAGAAAAGAGTCTAAAGATAAAAAAATTCATATTTTTGCGCTAGTTCCCCCCTTTATAGCATACATATAGCTTGTAAAGGGGGGATTTGTCTTGCGTAAATTTCGCGGTCGTCTGCCGCGGAGAGGTCCATTGCCGTTCAGATATGTATTTTTACTTACCTTTGTGTTTTTCATCTTCTCAACAGCAGCTGGTCTTTGGATAATAAATGAGGGGCTAAAGCCTACACTTGTTAGCTATGCAAATTCACAAACTCGAAAAATTGCTTCACTCGTCATAAATAACGCAGTAAGTAAAAAAATAACAAACGTTATGGATATAAAATTCGAAGAAACCGGTAATGGTGATGTGGTGTTTCTAAACGCAGAACATCTAAACCGTGTAAAAGCAGAAGTAACTGAGTTGGTACAGGACAATATTAAAAAGGCTGAAAAAGGAGACCTTTCAGAGCTTGAATCCTTCACCGATATTGAGATCAATACGGATAAAAAGGAAAACGGTATTGTTTATTATGTTCCATTGGGGCAGGCTACCAACAATGCCCTATTAGGTAACTTAGGACCAAAAATACCAATAAAATTTAACTCCATTGGTTCAGTAACCTCCACCTTTAGGACAGTAAAAGAAGAAATGGGAATTAATAATACTTGGGTGGAAATTCATGTTCAAGTAGAAGTGAAAGTACAGATCATCATTCCATTTGCTACGGAAATTATTACCGTTAGAGAGGATGTTCCGGTTGCGACTGGTTTAATAAAAGGTGAAGTTCCACAGTTTTATAACGGTGGCGGCGGGGATTCTGGTGCATCTATTGAGCTACCTATAGACAACTAATCAGTGAGTGAAAAGTCAGAGGATATCTGTTTTCTTCTGGCTTTTTTTCTAAAGAAAAATAGGAAGTGAGGGTGGATGAAAGGGAGAGAGGAGGAGGAATCAATATGCGAGAATAATATTCTGAAATGTTAGTTTTTTCGCATTTATCACATCTTCTACTATATTAACGTGATAAAATTTATTATTATTCTGAAAATAATGTTTTGACAGACGGACAAAAAGTAGCTATACTAACTTTAGATTAAATTAAATAATCAGAAAATATAAAAAGTTCCAATTATTTACTAAAATAAGGAAATAAGGCTGGGACACAGTAGGAGGTCATTTTTACTATGGATAATCGTCCACAATGGGGGACTCGTGCAGGTTTTATCATGGCAGCAGTTGGATCAGCTGTAGGACTAGGAAACATCTGGCGTTTTCCCGCAGTAGCATATGAAAATGGAGGAGGAGCATTCTTTTTACCGTACTTATTCGCTATCTTAACTGCTGGTATTCCGCTTCTCGTTCTTGAATTTACACTAGGTCATAAATATCGCGGATCAGCTCCGTTGACATTCGCTCGTCTGAACAAAAAAACTGAATGGCTTGGCTGGTGGCAAGTTGCGATTTCATTTGTTATCTCAACATATTATGCTGTTATTATCGCTTGGGCCATGTCATTCGCTTACTTCTCTTTCGGAGAAAAATGGGGCAAGGATCCAGGAGCTTTCCTATTCGGAGACTATTTAAAGCTTGTTGAAGCACCAGGTCAAGTTGGAAGCATCGTTCCTAGCGTTTTTATTCCATTAGTACTTGTTTGGGTAATTGCACTCGGTGTTCTTTTCAAAGGTGTTAAAAAGGGTATTGAAGCAGCGAACAAGATCTTTATTCCGGCACTTGTTATTTTATTCCTTGTAATCGTCGTTCGCGCTGTAACATTAGATGGTGCGGCTCAAGGTTTGGATGCATTCTTCAAACCGAACTGGAGCTTAATTGCAGAACCTAAGGTTTGGGTTGCTGCATACGGTCAAATCTTCTTCAGCTTATCTATTGGTTTTGCGATCATGGTTACGTATTCTAGTTATCTACCAAAGAAGACAGATTTAACAAACAATGCATTTATCACAGCTTTTGCTAACTCTGGTTTTGAATTATTAGCAGGTATTGGAGTATTTGCTGCACTTGGTTTTATGGCCCAGCAGCAAGGTGTGGGTGTTAGTGAGGTAGTTACTGGTGGAGTAGGGTTAGCTTTCGTTGTTTTCCCGCAAATCATTAGTGAATTCCCTGCATTTAATGGTTTATTAGGATCAATTTTCTTCATATGTTTAGTGTTAGCAGGGTTAACATCATTAATTTCAATCATTGAAACATATGTAGCCGGTATTCAAGACAAATTTAAAGTGTCTCGTAACAAAGCGGTAGCGATTGGTGGAGGAATTTCTGCAGTTATTTCGATTTTATTTGCTACTCAAGGTGGATTATACTTCCTTGATGCTGCTGACTATTTCATCAACCAATTTGGTATTGTAGTGGCTGGATTTGCTGAGGTAGTAATAGTTGCTTGGGTACTACGTGAAATGAAGGTTCTTCAACAGCACGCTGATAGCATGTCCGATATGCTTTTAGGTGCTTGGTGGAAAATCTGCTTAGGAGTTATTACACCATTTGTCTTAGGATATATGATGATTCAAAACTTCATCAATAACTTAAAAGAAAACTACGAAGGATATCCTACAAGCTTCCTATTATACACAGGCTGGGGAGTTGCACTAGCTGCGATTGTAGTTGGATTTGTATTCGCTGCATTCAAGTGGCAAAAAGGGTCATTAGACTTACCTTCAGCAGATAACAAGGGGGTTTCAAAATAATGTCAACAAGTGCGATTGTTATGATGGTTGTTGGTATGGTTATTCTATGGGGTGGATTAGCAGCTAGTATTGCTAATGCTTATAAAAAATCTAAAAATGCTTAATCGAAAGTAATAATAAAAGAGGACTAACCGGTTCGAACCGTTAGTCCTCTTTTTATGTTATTTCCGTCGAGCGCGTTCTTGGCGTTCCCAAAGTTTTAAATGTGGAAAAGGATCATAGCTCCATTCTGTATATCCATTATCACGATACATTCCATAATGAAGATGTGGCGGGAACTTACCTGACGTACCTGGAGGTCCATAACCAGAACTTCCGACTCCTCCAATGATCATTCCTGGTTCAACGATTTGTCCAACCTTTAAGTCCTTACTAAACCCACTTAAATGGGCAAAATAATGATAGTTATTGTTAATATCACGTATCCCAATTCGCCAGCCACCAAAACGGTTCCAACCTTTCATCTCGACAATACCATATGAGGTTGCACGAACAGGAACTCCATAATGGGCAAAAATATCTGTTCCTTCATGCATGCGTCGTCCACCCCAGCCACGAGCGTCTCCCCATGTGTTTCGATAACTATAATCGGATCTAAGTGGTACGGGAAAGGCATGACTATCAAGATCTAGTCGACCATATTTTTTGTAAATCTCGGACTTTCCAATAATAATACCTACTGTTTTGTCCCGTTTATAATAATCCCAAAGACCAATTTTTATATTATCGTGATCCGTCCCGTAAGAGAGGATGAAGTTGGCAAAGGCAAAGAGAACATCTTTGTCATCTTTCAAACTTGCCTTGCCATCTCCGTTCCCGTCTACTCCAAAACCGTTAAAGTACTTAATCGACAGCGGATTTTCATCTTCAAGATTTGGGTTTAGCGTTCCTACCCATTCCTCTGGTTTGTAGTAAATGCCAGTTAGACCCTCTGCTTTCGGCAAATCTCGTCGAGACTGCCTAAGACTTCTTTCATATTGGTCAACAGCGGCCATATAGTACCAAGGAATATTGGTAGCAGCTTCCACTTCTTTATATAGCTCAAGTCGCTTTGCATAAATGGTCTGTTGATCCATTTCAGCATGTGCGTGTCGAACAGAAGGTAATAAAGCAATAATAACATGAAAAATAAAGATTCCTTTTAGCAGTTTCCGCACGATGATCCTCCTTCAAAAGAATTAACATGCTTTAGTTTGTCTTAAAACATTTAAAACAATATATATCAATTACTGGTAATAGTAACTCTCTTGCTTGTCGTATAATCTTCGTTATGTTAAAGTGATTCAGGAGTAGTCTGAAATAGCTACATAGTGTAAAAAAACACTTATCATATAAGGATGGTGTGGGAAAGTTGAGCAAAAACCAAGAACATTTACGTAAACCCGAGTGGTTGAAAATTAAATTAAACACGAACGAAAATTATACTGGCTTGAAGAAGATGATGAGAGAGAAAAAGCTTCATACCGTATGTGAAGAAGCAAAATGCCCTAATATTCATGAATGTTGGGCTGTTAGACGTACCGCTACATTTATGATCCTAGGAGATATTTGTACTCGTGCTTGCCGTTTCTGTGCGGTTAAAACGGGTCTTCCGACAGAACTTGACCTTCAAGAACCAGAACGTGTCGCTGATTCTGTTGTGTTAATGAACCTTAAGCATGTGGTTGTTACTGCTGTAGCTCGTGACGATTTAAAAGACGGTGGTGCAGCTGTATTTGCAGAAACCGTTCGTGCCATCCGTAGAAAGAGTCCGTTCACAAGTATTGAAGTGCTCCCATCAGACATGGGTGGAGTAGAAGAGAATCTTCGTATGTTAATGGATGCACGTCCAGACATCCTGAATCATAATATTGAAACGGTAAAACGTTTATCAGATCGTGTGAGAGCACGAGCCAAGTATGATCGTTCACTTGAGTTCTTAAGAAGAGCGAAAGAAATGCAGCCGGATATTCCTACAAAGTCTTCTATTATGATTGGTCTTGGTGAAACGAAGGAAGACCTACTTGAAGCTATGGATGATTTACGAGCTAATAACGTAGATATTTTAACCATTGGACAGTACCTGCAGCCATCTAAAAAGCATTTAAAAGTTGAAAAATACTACCGCCCTGAAGAATTTGCTGAACTAAAGGAAATTGCTCTAAGCAAAGGCTTTAGCCACTGTGAAGCGGGTCCCCTTGTACGTTCTTCTTACCATGCAGACGAACAGGTAAATGCTGCTGCTAAGCACAAGCAATTATTAGGTGAAAAAGAAGCGAAAGAAGCATAATATAAAGAAAGAGGCATTACGAAGTTCGTAAGCCTCTTTTTCTTATTGGTTCATTTTCGCCCCATCTGTTGGCTTATATCATCTTTGTCCATGTCTTCATTAAGCTCTCCCTGAGCTTCACCATTCGCATTTTCACCTGTGCTCATGCTTTTTCCTTGAGGAGAAGCTAACATTTGTTTAATAAGCTGTTTGATTCCCGTTTCCGTATTTGCACTTTTTGGACCAAGGTTGGAAAAATTCTCTACATTCGGTCGTAGAGCTTCATTATCACTAACATACACATGGTACCATCGTGGCACAACGGACATGGCCATTCGCTTTACTTGGTCAGCTGTTAAATTGCGATCACTAGAATCGGTATGGTACACTATGAGAACTTCCTCATCAGTTACTAATGTGGAGATATCGTCTACATTAGGAACATCTGTGCAATATTCTCCGATGATATCGGCCACTTTTTCACGATCAATGGCAGCATAGTGATTTTGGGACTGTGTACGAGCCATTTCGTCCTTTTTATGTCTTACATAGCCAAAATCCTCAGAACCATCTTTGTCTCGATTGTATATATCCCCTGTAGGGTCATTCACGCTTAGAGCATTGCTTCGCTCATTTTGAAAATCATCACGCCCTAGATTATTTTGACAAGCAGTAAGAGTGGTCATTGCACAAATTCCAAGGATTATCATTGAGTTTTTCAAAATTTACACCCCCTCTTTTATAGAATGACCACGATAATTCTTTTTTCCTCTTAGTAATTCATGGAGAATCAGTTATAATTTAAAATAGATGAGTGAGTGAGGTGGACAAATGATCTGTATCGGGAATATATGTTACGAAGTTGTAGAAGAACGATCAAATGGATTTAATGAAGATGCCTTTAAGGCTCGTTACAGCGATATATTGACGAAGTATGATTATATCGTGGGTGATTGGGGTTACGGTCAACTCCGTCTCCGAGGGTTCTTTGAGGATAGCAATCATAAAGCAACATTTGACACGAAAATCAGTACATTAACAGAATATCTGTATGAATACTGTAACTTTGGGTGTCCTTACTTTGTAGCTAAGCGTGTAAAAAATACCAATACGATAAAAAATGACGTGTAGCGGATACACGTCATTTTTCGTCCATGAATGGATCATTCTTATAAGGAGCTTGAGTATCCCTTGTTGGATCATCATGTGTTGGGTGTGCTCCGTCCATTTGCCTAGGGAGCCCTTCGTGGAGCGTCTTATTTTCATAGTTGAATGCACTATAAGAACGCTGTTCCGTTGCCTCTGCAAGTTCCTGTTTGCCTTGTAAAGGTTCGTCTGCATTATAAGGAGAGCCATATGGACCTTCAGGTGTTTGTTGAGGAGGAATATAACTTCTCCCCACCTCTACATTTGAAAAATCTGTATAATTCTCATTACTCATGCTCTTTCCCCCTCTCTCGTTAGTATGTGAGAGGTTAAGGAAAGAATTCAAATCTTAAACCAATTCCATTAAAAAGGAACGCAATTCTTCCGCATCTTCTTCTGAAAGCTGGAAAGCATACTCTAAATATCCTTCTTCTTTTAAATCATCCGGACCAATGATCGCAAAGCGACTACCTTGAATATCTAGAACGATATGTTTGCCATAATATCTATCTGATTGAATAATGGCCAAGTCAAATCGAGTGTTTTCACCCATAAAACTTATAAAACGTGTTTTTGTATTTACTAATTCATCGTATAAAAAGAAACGATCTCCCATCCTAGTCACCCCTATGTCTCAATGTCCCACCTACTATCATCTTAACAGAACAAACAAGCCCATACTAGATGCTTGCTCCTGAAGAGAAATATCGAATGGGAAAAGCCTCTCGCACTTCCTAATTTATGTTACAATGGAAATAGTTTTCACCGTGAACTTCTGAGAGGAATGAAACGAAATGGCATGGACCACGAAGTCATTTAACAACTTATTACAGTGGAGAAAAGTAGTCTGGCCTTTAAGGTCCATTCGAATGTATCCTCCACAATTCGTCATAAGAGATCCGATTATTCAAGCGGTACAAAAATCCTTCAATCAAGGCCATGAAGTGGCTGTTATTGTGTTTAACATCTCTAATATGAAAGATATTTATGAGCAGTTAAGTGAGATGCAATATATAGATTTTATTAAGGAAATGAAAATGAGTTTTCAACAGATTATTCAAGAGCAAATTGAGGATGATGATCTGCTTTTGTTGCATGATTACAACAGTGATGGAGTTACTTTATTTATTAAGGTCGATCATGAACAACACTGTATTTCTGAAATCGATCAGGTGATGAAGAAGGTCTTACGGAATACAGAAAATAGGATTTGCGACCAATTTCCATGCTTATTCATTCAATTCGAGTCTGGATATATGTTTGTTGAAAAGAAGCAATACTCCATTCAGGAAGCGATCTTAAAAGCTGGGCAGCAAGCGTTGGCGATGGCGGAAAAGCGAGTGCAGTCAGAGTTTAATGAGCTTCTTTATAGCTTGAGCAGAATTGTCGCACAAAAGAATATTTTACTTCTTGCCCAACCAATATTTGATGTAGCCACCAAGGAAATTCGTGCCTGGGAGATGCTGACAAGAGGGCCTAAGGGAACGGAATATGAAAATCCATTACACCTATTTTCGGTTGCACGCCAAACAGGAATGTTATATGACTTAGAGCTAATCGTTCTAGAGAAAGCACTGGAACAAATTAATGATACAGGTTGTACCCATGATATTTTTATTAACTTTACCCCGATCACAGTGGGAAATCAAAAGTTTATTCGTGATCTAAAGAAGCTGATGGGGAAATATAAAAATATCTCGCCGACTCAAATTACGATTGAAATTACAGAGAGAGATTCGATCGATGGTATGGAATACTTTATTATTAATATCAACCAGCTAAGGAATTTAGGATTCCGCATTGCGGTGGATGATACGGGTGCAGGTTATGCATCCTTAAACACCATTAGTGAAATTATGCCTGATATTATTAAAATTGACCGTTCCGTCATTCAGGATATCGACAAAAACTCATTGAAAGAATCTATGCTCAAAGGTCTTCTTCTTGTTGCGCGTGAAGCAGGATCCCTCGTTGTCGCTGAAGGAATCGAGAGCGAAGAGGAAGCCTCTGTCTTATCCAGAAATCGTGTCGATTTAGCACAAGGATACTTATTTGCTAGACCAGCTTCGTTAATTCATGGACTAGCATCTGTATAAACTGATTTTTGCTCGATTAGAAAAGGAGCTGAAGATACGTGTACTTTGTTGATAGAGAATTAATTGAAGAAAGACTAATATATTTAGAAAAGCAAATACAGCAGTTTGAGGGAAAGAAAGAGTGGAATACAGCTCTTGAACAGGCTGCACTTGAGCGCCTTACACAAATGATGATTGAATCGATCCTTGATGTTGGCAACGCGATGATCGATGGATTTATCATGCGTGATCCGGGTAGTTATGAGGATATTATCGATATACTTGAGGACGAGTTGGTCATTTCGACGGATATGAGTCGGGACTTGAAAGTAATGGTCCAATATCGCAAAACACTCGTTCAGGATTATACAAGGATTGATCATGAAGATGTGAAGAATACTTTTTCACGGATCCTTCCATCGATTAAGCTTGTTACTGAATCTGTGAGACAGTACTTAACAAACGAACTCGGTCCAGTCACCGCATTTAAAAACTAAGTGAAGCCTCTGTTGTTGAGGCTTTTTTGTGCTTTCTATCAGTTTTGTGCAGAATAATAAAAAAATAAAAGATACAGGAGCGAAAAAGATGAAAAAATATAAAGGCTACCTAATTGACCTTGACGGGACAATGTATAGAGGAACTGAGTTAATTCAAGAAGCAGCAGATTTCGTAAAGCAGTTAGTGGAGCAAAACATCCCGTATTTATTTGTAACCAACAATTCCTCAAGAACACCTAGTCAAGTAGCAACCAAATTACGTGATTTCGGCATTCCAACGACCGATGATCAAGTATTTACAACTAGCATGGCAACGGCAAACTATATTGCTAAGCAAAAACCTGACGCAACCGTGTATTGTATAGGAGAAGAGGGACTTCAAACCGCATTAGCTGAAAAGGGATTTCAGCAAGCTGAGACAGATGTTGACTATGTGGTATGTGGAATTGACCGTGACATTACATATGAGAAGCTTGCAACTGCTTGTTTAGCGGTTCGAGCGGGAGCAACCTTTATTTCAACGAATGCAGATATTGCGATTCCAACGGAGCGTGGATTGTTGCCAGGGAATGGATCACTTACATCGGTGATTGCTGTCTCAACAGCAACAAAACCAATTTTTATTGGAAAGCCAGAGGCCATAATAATGGAACAAGCGCTTGAGGTTCTCGGGACAGGAAAGGAAGACACCATCATGGTAGGAGACTATTATGACACGGACATTCTCGCTGGAATGAACGCAGGACTGGACACATTATTGGTTCACACAGGCGTTACGACGAAGGAGTTGCTACAAGGGTACGAAAAGCAACCAACTTATGTTCTTGACTCGTTGGATCAGTGGGAAGTTTAAGTGAAAAGAAAGGGATGAACAAACTTGTTCATCCCTTTCTTTTGTCTAGCTTTTTCGGGTCTCATTCCGTATTCTGAGCACGATGTGCTAACCGGCTAGAAGCAGCAGCGGCAACTGCACCAACGATGTCATCTAAGAAAGTGTGGCATTTTCCTGAAGACTTGTCATTGAGGTCTTTTAGTATCCCAGGTTTTAACTTATCAATGTATCCGTAATTCGTAAAACCGATGGAACCGTACACATTGACGATCGAGAAAGCCAGAACCTCGTCAACTCCATAAAGACCTTCATCCACCTCAATAATGGACTGCAATGGCTCTTCCATCAATTTTTTTTCAGCCATAATGTCTAACTGTATCCCGGTTAAAATGGCATTTTGAACTTCTCTTTTAGAAAGAACTCGTTCTACATTTTCGATGCAGTCTTTCATCTGTAAATCAGGATGATACTTTTCCTGTAGAAAATAGACAAGGTCAGCAATGTCTTGAACTTCCACGCCTCGCTCGTGTAGCCATTTACGTGCTGTTTCTTCTGATAGACTCATCTTCTTCTCTTCAGCCATTCGCTTCACCTTTTCTCTCTCATTTTCACTATATATATAACTATATCATTAAAATTATGCACGGAACCAACTTTGGGTGCACGGTCTACCTTTGAAGCATTTGTCACTTCGTTCGCTCTTATACAACAAAACACAAGTTTTCTTTAATATGAACATATACATAGGTAGTAAATCAAACAAAAGTGGGTGAACGTATGCTTCCAGAAATATTAAATGAACATTTTCAACTCCAAATTGAAGAGCCACTCTCGGTAGGGCGTTATGAGTCCGGAAGAATAAAAAACCAAATGTATATGCTCGTACCTGTAAGCTCCATGGCAGAGGATCATTTATCTGAGCTCATGCAGCTTTCTACACATGTCATAAATCAAGGCGATCGGAGCACTTGTCAGTTTTTGCAAAAAGAATCAGGAGAATCGGTAATTGAAAGTCAGCAGGGAAAGTATGTGGTCCTTGTTTGTCAGATGTCTACAAATAGAATTCAGCAACATATAGGTCGCAAACTGTCTAAATTTCATTACAGGGGAAGAACAGTAAATTTTCAAACAAACAAAATCAATCGGATCGGGAAATGGAAGCAGTACTGGGAACAACGGTTAGATCAAATGGAACGGGTATGGAATGAAATGCTTTATAAGCAGCCAGACCATGAATTTGAACGATTGTTTTTAGAAGCATTTCCTTATTATATGGGCCTTGCGGAAAATGCAATTCAATATTTAGTTGATACAGAGCTTGATGATGATCCACAAGCAGTTGATAGTGGAACAGTCTGTCATGTTCGATTTACAAAACATACATGGGGAAATCAAATCTATATGAAAAATCCATTTGATTGGGTGTTTGACCACTGTAGTCGGGATTTAGCTGAATGGACAAGAGAACGATATTTTGCCAATATTAAGTTATATGAGCCAGAGGTAAGTCAGTTCTTCCAGGATTATCAAACCGTGTTGCCTCTATCCTCTTTCTCATGGAGACTGTTGTACGCTAGATTGCTATTCCCCCTTCATTTTTTTGATAATGTTGAGAATTATTATATCACCAGCTCAGAACAGGAGAAAAATAGGCTTCAGGATCAGTTCGTCAAAAGTCTGGATCAAACAAAGGAGCACGAAGAATTTTTATCGTCCTTTTATCAACTGGCCGAGGTGCCAGTCCGTAGAATGAAGATACCAAAGTTGGATTGGTTATAATATAGAAAAAATATATTTCTCGAAATAATCAAATAATACAAAGGGTGAAGCGTTTGCAAACAAATTATCCCTACAATTACCCCTTGTAATATTGTGCCCCTCCATCTATAATGTCTACTATACACAAACAACTGTTCATTCCAGAAATACACATAGGAGGGGAAAAGGATGAAAGCTATCTCAATTGGATTATTAGGATTAGGCACGGTCGGTACGGGTGTAGTGAAAATTATTGAAAATCATCAAGACAAACTCATGCACCAAGTTGGCTGTCCTGTTCAAATAAAAAAAGTGTTAGTAAAAGATATCGACAAACAAAGAGATGTAAGTTTAAATAGAGAAATGTTAACAACAAATCCTAATGATATACTACAAGATCCGGAAATCGATGTAGTTATTGAAGTAATGGGTGGGGTAGAAGACACGAGACAACATCTGCTATCAGCTCTAAATAACAAAAAACATGTGGTAACAGCAAACAAGGATTTAATGGCACTCTATGGTTCGGAACTACTCACTGCAGCTTCTGATAATGGCTGCGACTTATTTTATGAAGCAAGTGTAGCAGGTGGAATTCCTATTTTAAGAGGTCTAGTAGATGGTCTAGCATCTGATCGAATTACGAAAATGATGGGAATTGTAAATGGAACAACCAACTTCATACTAACGAAGATGGCACAGGATGGAAGTGCGTATGAAGAGGTACTAAAAGAAGCGCAAGACCTTGGTTTTGCTGAAAGTGATCCAACGGCTGATGTAGAAGGGCTTGATGCTGCAAGAAAGATGGCCATCCTTTCAACACTAGGTTTTTCAATGAAAATTGATTTAGATGATGTAAAAGTAAAAGGAATTACCGATATTACTGAAGAAGACTTAGAATACGGAAAGCAGCTTGGATATACAATGAAGCTGATTGGTATTGCCGATCTTGACGATGATAAAGTTGAGGTAAGTGTTCAGCCAACGTTCCTAGTAGAGTCGCATCCGTTAGCATCTGTTCATAACGAATATAATGCAGTGTACGTATACGGGGAAGCAGTAGGAGAAACGATGTTTTACGGACCAGGAGCTGGGAGCCTTCCAACTGCGACAGCTATCGTATCAGATCTAGTTGGAGTGATGAAAAACATGCGTCTTGGTGTAAATGGTACAAGCGCGGTTACTCCACAATACCCAAAAAAGCTGAAAGAAGCTCATGAAATCAGATCGAAGTACTTCTTACGTCTACTAGTGAGAGATGAAGTAGGGGTATTTGCAAACATCACTTCAATTTTCTCAGAGCATCATGTTAGTTTTGAGAAAATTCTTCAGCTTCCAGTGAAGGAAAAGGGTTTAGCTGAAATTGTGTTAGTTACACACCATGCTTCTTTACAGGATTACGAGGATATTTTAGTAAAATTAAGAGACCTAGAAACAACAAAGCAAATCAAGAGCTCGTATCGAGTGGAAGGGAGCAAGTAGAACATGAGGTGGCAAGGGCTAATTCAAGAATATAAAGAGTTTCTTCCTGTAAGTGAGAATACTCCGAAATTAACATTAAACGAAGGAAATACTCCATTAATTTATCTTGAGAATCTTTCAAAAGAGTGGGGAGTAGAACTTTACGTTAAGACAGAGGGAACAAATCCAACTGGTTCTTTTAAAGACCGTGGAATGGTTATGGCAGTTGCTAAGGCGAAGGAAGAAGGCAGCGATACAGTTATCTGTGCATCTACAGGAAATACGTCTGCAGCAGCAGCGGCATACGCAGCAAGAGCGGGAATGCGTTGTATAGTTGTCATTCCTGAAGGTAAGATTGCCATGGGTAAACTTGCGCAAGCGATCATGTACGGAGCAGAGATTATCTCTATCGAAGGGAACTTTGACCAAGCTTTAACAATGGTACGTAAAATCAGTGAAACGGAGCCTGTTGCATTAGTTAACTCGGTGAATCCATACCGACTTGAAGGGCAAAAAACAGCTGCGTTTGAAGTGTGTGACCAGTTAGGTGGAGCTCCAGATATTTTAGCTATTCCTGTTGGGAATGCGGGAAATATCAGTGCGTATTGGAAAGGCTTTAAGGAATACCATGAGGCAAAGGGAACGGCCCTACCAAAGATGCATGGTTTCGAAGCAGAAGGGGCAGCAGCAATCGTTCATAACCGTGTGTTTGAAAATCCGGAAACCATTGCAACTGCCATTCGTATCGGAAATCCAGCAAGCTGGCATTTAGCTTCTGCTGCTGTCGAGGAATCAGCAGGAAAAATTGACGAAGTGAGCGATGAAGAAATTCTTGCTGCTTATCAAAAGCTTGCATCTACAGAAGGTGTATTTGCAGAGCCTGCATCATGTGCGTCAATTGCTGGTGTGTATAAGCAATTACAAAATGGTACTATCGCTAAGGGCAGTAAAATTGTTGCCATTCTAACTGGAAATGGATTGAAGGATCCTAATACAGCGATCGAATGCAGCCCAATAAAACCTGTTTTATTACCAAATGATGAAGAAGCCGTTGCTAACCATATCCGAGGGGTTGTTCATCAATGAGTGAGGAAGCTGTACTTATCATCGATGTACCAGCAAGTACGGCCAATCTAGGACCTGGTTTTGATTCTGTCGGGTTAGCCTTAAATCTTTATTTATCACTTGAAGTGGAAAAAGCAGACAAATGGCAAGTTGAAATGCTATCAGAAGAGCTTGAGGTATTTCCGAAGGATGAAACAAACTTTGTTGTTTCAACCGCTATTAAAATTGCTGACACATATGGAAAGAGTTTATCTCCATGTTTGATTAAGATGAAAAGTGATATTCCATTAGCGAGAGGTCTTGGTTCAAGTGCTGCAGCGATTGTTGCAGCGATTGAACTCGCTGACCAAGTAGCTGAGCTAGGTTTATCAAAAGAAGAAAAGATGAAGCTTGCTTCTGTTATGGAGGGGCATCCAGATAATGCTGGTGCAGCCCTATACGGAGGTTTGATCGTAGGTACGCAAATCGGGGAAGAGGTTGATTTTTTAACCTATACAAACCTTGCTTTTGATATAGTCATGGTCGTTCCAAAAGAAGAATTGCTAACAAAAGCCTCCCGAGGTGTCTTGCCTTCAGAGCTTTCATATTCTACTGCTGTACGTGCTAGTTCTGTATCGAATGTGCTAGTGGCAGCCCTTTTACAAGGGAATTTGACTTTAGCAGGTAAAATGATGAGCAAGGACTTGTTTCATCAGCCTTACCGAAAAGCGATCGTACCTGAACTCGAGCAAGTTGAAGACTTAGCCCTTCAATACGGTGCGTTTGGAGTTGCACTAAGCGGTGCTGGCCCAAGTGTCATCTGTTTTGTAGAAAAAGGGCTTGGACAAGAGGTAATTGGTCGTATGGAGCCGTATTTGCCTCACGTATCGTTTTACTCTTTGCAAATAGACAAAGATGGAAGCCGTGTGCAAAAAAAGGTTAAAAGATTAGAAAAATAAGAAAAAGCGATTTCCTGCGAAATCGCTTTTTCTTTAAATCATTAAAAGACTTGTTCTACTTCTACTACACCTGGAACCTCCTCTAATAAAGCACGCTCAATTCCAGCTTTTAAAGTAATTGTTGAGCTTGGGCAGCTACCGCATGCGCCTAACAAACGAAGCTTAACAATGCCATCCTCAACGTCTACTAATTCACAGTCCCCACCATCACGAAGAAGGAATGGACGTAATTTATTTAGTACCTCTTGAACTTGTTCAAACATTTCTTGCTCTGCCATCTAAATCGCTCCCTTCATACCCCTTATTATAATCATTTTAATTAAAAAAATCTATTGGTAAAACTCAAATCCAAAAATCGTCAAACTAGTGTGTCTGTTCCTTTTATCATGTAAAATAGACATAGTGAATAGAAGGGGGAAGGAACATGATTGAGCTTGTAGTGTACGGGGCAGAAGTACTTTGCCCAAGCTGTGTGAATTTACCATCATCAAAAGAAACCTACGAATGGTTAGAAGCGGCAATTGGAAGAAAATATCCGAACCAACCATTTCAAATAACATATGTAGATATTTACCAACCACCAAACGATGAAAAAAAGCAAGCCTTTGCTGAACGTGTCATTGAGGAAGATATGTTTTATCCGGTTGTTGTTCTAGAAGATGAAGTGGTAGGGGAAGGAAACCCGAAGCTTAAAACGATCTATGCAGCAATGGAAAGACATGGGTATAAGACAAGTGAATAGAAAGGAGATTTGAGTTTTGATCGATCAAGCAGTACATTTGCTCCAATCTTATTTTGGATATTCTAGCTTTCGAAAGGGCCAAGAACAAATTATTCAAACCGTCCTAAACGGAAATGATGGAATTTGTATTATGCCAACAGGTGGAGGGAAATCACTTTGTTATCAGATACCGGCGCTACTGTTTGAAGGAACAACCATCGTTATTTCTCCATTGATTTCTTTAATGAAAGATCAAGTAGACACGCTTCTACAAGCCGGTGTTTCAGCGACTTATATAAACAGTTCGTTATCGAACAAAGAGATACAAGAAAGATTAACCGGAGCGAAGGAAGGGAAATATAAACTTTTGTATCTTGCACCAGAACGACTGGAGTCAAGTGAGTTTCGACAAAGTCTTCAAATGATTACCATTCCGTTTATCGCGATTGACGAGGCACACTGTATCTCGCAATGGGGGCACGATTTCCGTCCGAGTTATTTACAAATTCAAAAGTTTATTCGAAGCTTACAAGAAAAACCAGTCGTATTAGCATTAACAGCGACTGCAACTCCACAAGTAAGAGAAGACATCTGCAAAACCTTACAGATTAACGATGCTAACAGTGTGATTACCGGATTTGAACGTGAGAATCTAACCTTTTCGGTTGTCAAAGGCCAAGATCGGAATGCTTATATAAAGAGTTATGTTAAGAAAAATAATAAAGAAAGTGGCATCATCTATGCGGCCACAAGAAAAATGGTCGATCAGTTGTATGAACGATTAAAGAAAGAAAAAATTGCCGTTACACGATACCATGCGGGCATGAGTGACGAGGAACGGAATTCAGAACAGGAATTATTTTTAAATGACGAAAGTACGGTTATGATTGCTACCTCTGCTTTTGGAATGGGAATCGATAAATCCAATATTCGATATGTGCTGCACTTTCAGCTTCCGAAAAATATGGAAAGCTATTATCAAGAAGCAGGACGTGCGGGTAGAGATGGTCTTAAAAGTGAATGTGTCGTTTTATATTCGCCTCAAGATGTTCAGATTCAGCGCTTTTTAATAGATCAATCTGCTGATCGCAGCCGCATAAGTCAAGAGCTCGAAAAGCTTCAATCAATGATCGACTATTGCCATACAGAATCATGCCTGCACTCACATATATTAGAGTACTTTGGTGAAGAAGAGGCAACCGATTGTGGACGCTGTGGCAACTGTAAAGATACGAGAACGAGCGTGGATGTTACAAAGGAAGCTCAAATGATTTTATCGTGTATCATTCGTATGGGGCAGAAATATGGAAAAAACCTTGTAGCTCAAGTTCTAACCGGTTCAAAAAATAAAAAGGTTTTTGACTTTCGTTTTAATCAGCTCAGCACGTACGGAATATTAAAGACCAAAAGTGCGAAAGAGGTTAGCGAAGAAATTGAGTTCCTCATTACCCGTGAATTGATTGGTGTCGAGCATGGATCTTATCCAACGATATATGTCACACCTGCTGGAAGAGAAGTATTAGTTGGGAATGAGATAGTACTGAGAAAAGAAGCCGTAAAGACGAGTAGTATTACGGAGGTGGACAACCCTCTTTTCGAAGAGCTTCGTGCCAAAAGAAGAAGCCTGGCCGAGAAAGAAAAAGTTCCACCGTTTGTTGTTTTCTCGGATGCTACCTTAAAGGACATGTGTGCAAAAATGCCGCAAACACCGGATGAATTTCTAAACGTTAACGGTGTTGGTCAAAATAAACTGAACAAGTATGGAGAAGAGTTTATAGAGGTAATTCGTAGCTTTTCTAGTAAAGTACCTGTTCAATAATAGAAAGCTCTCCTACTAAGGTAGGAGAGCTACTTTATTATTAGCCATTATGATATTTATACATCCATAGAATACCTGATTTTAATAGTCTTGCCACTCGTCCTGTGATCGGGCGTTCTGCTACTAGCCCAAAGCCATGCTTTTTACCTAGAGAGCCTAGGACTCCCTTTAATTTAATAACTGGCATAGTTTCAGGCAGCGGTTCATTTGCCCATCTTTTTAAAAGAATTTGAACAATCTGTTCCGCTTGTCCTTCAGCTAATTGAGCGCTAGGTGCGTGCGGTAGACTTGCACAGTCACCCACGACATACACATGTTCATCATCAGGTAAATTGTGATGAACCGTTAGGACCACTCGACCTTGATGGTCCTTTTCGACATCAAGGTTTCGTATAATTTCTACGGGCTGTATCCCTGCAGTCCAAACAATCGCATCCGAGTGTAATGGCTCATCGTGATTGTATAGAGTATTTTCTTCTACCTTTGTGATATGTGAATTGTTAACAATTTCTACTCCGTGATTATCAAACCAATTTTCCACATACGTTCCTAAACGAACAGGGAAGGCAGATAAGATATGATTTCCGCGGTCGAATAACTTTACCTTTAAATCCGGTCTGCTTTCATTTAATTCACTTGCTAGTTCTACACCGCTCAAACCAGCCCCAACAATGCTGACAACAGAGCCAGGGGCTAGGTTATTCAATGCTTGATACGTTGTTCTGGACTTCTCAATCGATTGAATGCTATACGTATAACGGTCAGCACCTGGGACATTGTGGTATTTGTCTTCACAACCTAATCCAATAACTAAATCATCGTAAGTGATAACATCATTATTCACGAGAACGGTTTTCTCTTGAAGATTAATATCTTTAACCTCTCCGTATTTGATGGTAAGCCTAGAGTGCTCAGGGAAAGCTACCCTTACATGCTGATCGGAAATGGTACCAGCTGCAAGAGCGTAATATTCTGTTTTTAAACAGTGGTAAGGAATTTTATCAACTAGCGTGATGGTCACATCGTCTGGAAGTTGAGAGGGTAATAAGCGTGCGAGTATTCTCATTCCCCCGTAGCCTCCGCCGAGAATAACGAGATTCTTCATAATCAATTTCCCCTTTTTCTCTACAGTTGAGTTGCTATTCTCTCTTATAAAAACGTTTTCAATATGATGACATATTATAATGATAAATCAATAGATAAACATGATATATGTTTCAAAACACCATAAAAAGTATAACGAAATTGTGACAAAATCACAACACATTCAGTACAATTTCTTGACAATGAAAATTTTTGGAAGGAAACTCCCTACTTGAACTTTTTGGTTGGACAAGGTACATTTACTTAGTAGAGGTGGGAGAAATGATAAAACCAATTATAGAGTTTTGTATAAGCAATTTAGCAAGCGGCGCTCAAAAAGCATTTGAACAGCTAGAAAAGGATTATGACTTAGATATCATTGAATATGGGTGCCTTGGCTATTGTGGCAAATGCGCATCAACACTGTATGCACTAGTAAATGGAGAAGTTGTTACTGGGGATACACCTGATGAACTAGTAGAAAATATTTATCAGTATTTAGAAGAAAATCCGATGTTTTAACAGGGCTCTTTTCTAAAACATTGTTGCTATATACACACTTTATAGGAAATAAAGAATATGTTTCAACAGCCAATCAGCATATTATCATCCTTAGAAAAGAGCTGCTCTTCAAATAGATCAATAAATCCAGCGTTATGCGGGGAAAAATCCGGCATTTGGGATTTTTCAAAACAACAAACTTTACGAAAATAGCCTTTACCATTCAAAAAAAGGGTCACCATACAGGTAGACCCTTTTATATTTTAGTTTTTTGCTTTTCACGAATTTCCTGCCAACGATCTCTGGCCATTTCAACGATCTTTGCCTCATTAAAGCTGCCTTGTTTTTCGATGACTTTTGAAAAATATTTTACCGATTGGTCAATCTGACCTGTTCGTTTAGAAAGTTCCGCAATCATATAGAGAAGTCGAAGCTCGGTCATTTGTGTTCCTCGATAATCATCGGTAATATACGCTTCCATATACTCGTCCACAGCAAGCTTCATAAATCGTTGTTCCTGCTCGTGATCTAGCAATGCTCTGTAAATCCAAGCCAGTCTCAAATACAAACCCGCAATGGATACATGCTTTTCCTTTTTCAATGTGCCACAGTAGGCGGCAAGTTTAATGGTTTTTGCAGCCTCTAGATACGTCCTTACTTCACCAAAACTGCGGGGCAACCACTGTTGGGCTATTTTAGAATCGATGATTTCCTTGCTGCCTGGTGGAAAATAAGGAGCAAAGTCATCTGTAAAAGAAAACCCACATTTCGGACATACTGCAACAAAATAAAGATTAGGATCATTCTCTATATTTTCATATGTAGGGGCAAAGTCAGTGTCATAGGACTTTACTACCACAAAACGGGAGCGAAGTTTCTTAGTCGTAAACTTAGTTTTACACATCATACACTCACATTTTTTATCATAAAGTGGCTGTAGTTCAATCATACTCTCACACCCCTTTTATTTTTCGTGACGGTTTATATAATACTATTGTACCTTATTGTTTGTGATAAAAGAACTATAAAAACATAATATTTAAAAAGAAGTAGGTTTAGTTTCAAGTGAGATGAGGGAACTAAAACAATTCCATTTTTATAAGTCCGTTCAGTTGAGTATAAAGACATTGCTGTATATACTAAAAGTAAGATGTTCGAGGGAGGAATGAATGATCATGAAAGATATTATTATTGTGACAGAATCAGCTGCACTTCAAATAAAAGATATGATGAAAGAAAACGAAGAGGAAAATGCGTACTTACGCGTATCGATTAAAGGTGGCGGCTGCAGTGGCCTATCATACGGTCTTGGATTTGCGCATGAGGTGGAAGAAGGGGACACGGAGCTTGTTCAACATGGAATTACGTTCTTAGTTGATAAGGAAAGTGCACCTGCGTTAGTAGGAACCGTTATCGATTATAAGCAATCCCTGATGGGTGGAGGCTTTACCATCGAAAACCCTAATGCTATCGCTTCATGTGGATGTGGGTCCTCTTTCCGTACAGCAACGAACCAAGGTACACCAGAAGAATGCTAAAAAGTGCAAGGATCACCCTTGCACTTTTTTCTTTATTTAAACATGGAAGAGCTATGAAGCGGCTGTGCCTTTGCCTTTGGATCAATAAATGTTTTGGCGTTGTTCACGGCTGTTGGTGCTTCACCAAAGCCGCAGGCAATCAGCTTTACTTTTCCTTCATACGTACAGATATCGCCCGCTGCATAAATGCCTGGAATATTGGTTTCCATCTTTGAATTCACAACGATGGAGTTTTTTGAAATCTCAAGTCCCCATTCTTTGATAGGGCCAAGGGAGGATACGAATCCGTAGTTACAAATGACAGCATCTACTTCAACGGTCTCTTCTGTTTTATCATTCACATTCTTTAATACGACTTGAGCAATGTCTCCTTTGCTGTTTGAAAGTAGATCAGCAGGGACGTAGGGAGTTTTTATCTCTACCTTGGAATGTTGAAGGTTTTGTACGCTGTGCTCGTGAGCCCGGAACTTATCACGACGATGAACAATCGTTACTTTTTCGGCAATTGGTTCGAGCATTAAAGCCCAATCAACCGCTGAATCTCCTCCTCCGAATATAACCACCTTTTGACCAACAAATTGGTGTAGATCATCAATAAAATAGTATAAGTTTTTTCCTTCGTATTGGGAGGAGTTTTTTAACTCTAATCGTCGGGGTTGAAAGGCTCCATTGCCGGCGGTGATGATGATTGTTTTTGAAAAATGGACTTCTTTATTGGTGGTTAGTTTGAAGATACCGTTCGTTTGTTTCTCAATTTTCTCAACGGATTGCTCCAAGCAAATGTTTTGATTAAACGTAGCCATTTGTTCCTTTAAGTTATTAACTAACTGCTGTGCTCGGACCTTTGGAAATCCAGCAACATCATAAATATATTTTTCAGGGTATAAAGCAGACAACTGTCCACCTAACTGGGGCAAGCTTTCAATCAATTTAACAGTAGCATGCCTCATTCCTCCATAGAAGGCAGTAAATAGTCCAGTAGGTCCTCCGCCAATAATGGTAATGTCGTAAACTGTCTGGTCCTCTTTCATTCTATGTCCTCCTAACTATGTGTAGGATTTATCATGTCATACTACCAAAAGTATTAAAATTAGCTAGGAGTTATGACTAAATATTGATACTCCCACTGGAATAAGTCACTAATAGCGAGAGGATTGTCAGAAAAATTTACTATTTATATGATCGATTTTTGTTAGATTTTCTGCTTGAAAAAGTGAATGAAAAGGAATATGATGATATGTAGACATATTGTTAACTTTTTGTGTCTTTTTTTCAACATTTTCTTGTCTTCTTTCGTGAAAAACATCACAAACTTTTCGTTGTTATTATAAAATAAATTCCTTCATAGAAGCGGAAGATAAAAAAAACACAAAAACTATATATAAAAAAGGTGGGTTTGAACGTCTTGAGAAAACCAAAAATCGTAGTATTAGGTGCCGGATACGGTGGATTAATGACAGTAACAAGATTACAAAAGCAAGTCGGAGTAAATGAAGCGGATATCGTTCTTATTAATAAAAATGATTACCACTATGAAACAACATGGTTACACGAAGCATCAGCTGGTACATTGCACCATGACCGTGTTCGTTACAATGTGACGGATGTTATTGACACGAACAAAGTGGAGTTTATCAAAGGTACGGTTCTTTCTATCAACTCGGAAGAAAAGAAAGTGGTTCTTGAAAAAGGTGAGGTAGAGTACGATTACCTTGTTGTATCACTAGGTGCAGAGCCAGAAACGTTCGGAATTAAAGGATTAAAAGAGCATGCATTTGCGATTGCTAATATCAATGCTGCACGTCAACTTCGTGAACATATTGAATACCAATTCGCTACGTACAACATGGAAGAAGAAAAGAAAGATGAAAGATTAACCATCGTTGTTGGTGGTGCAGGATTTACAGGAATTGAGTTCTTAGGTGAATTAACAAACCGTGTACCTGAACTTTGCCGCGAGTACGATATTGATTTCGGTAAAGTGAAATTAATTTGTGTTGAGGCAGCTCCAATGGTACTTCCTGGATTTGATCCAGAGCTAGTGAGCTACGCAACTGCTCAATTAGAGCGCAAAGGTGTAACATTCATGATCGGTACGGCTATTAAAGAAGCAACTGAAAATGGTATTGTTGTTGGTAAAGGCGAAGATGAAGTAGAAGAAATTAAGGCTGCAACAGTGGTTTGGGCTGCGGGAGTTCGCGGTAGCTCAATCATTGAAAACTCTGGTTTTGAAGCAATGAGAGGTCGTGTAAAGGTTCAACCTGACCTACGTGTTCCAGGACACGACAACGTATTTATTATCGGTGATTGCTCACTAATCATCGATGAGAAGGTAAATCGTCCATATCCTCCAACTGCTCAAATTGCGATGCAACAAGGGGAACTTTGTGCAAGCAATCTTGTCGCTCTTATTCGTGACAAAGGTGAGTTAGGTCACTTTACTTTCGATAATAAAGGAACAGTGTGCTCACTTGGACATGACGATGCAATCGGAGTAGCCTTTGGTAAAAAGATGACTGGTGGAACAGCTTCATTCATGAAGAAGATGGTTGATAACCGTGCATTATATATGATCGGCGGACCTTCACTAGTCCTGAAAAAAGGTAAATTCAACGTTCTATAATAGACGAGAAAGAACAAGCTGCTTAAAACAGCTTGTTCTTTTTTTGTTGTTATCGGTGATATAATTATTGTATAAGTGGGGTGTGGAATGTGAAGAAAGCGGAAAGAGGAAAGGTCTGGCTAGCAGTGGCTGGTTTGGTTATAAATGAACATGGTGAATGGCTTGTGGTAAAAAAGAAGTATGGGGGATTGAAGGGGAAGTGGTCCTTACCCGCAGGATTTGTAGATGAAGGGGAAACAGCAGACGAGGCTGTTATTCGGGAGGTAAAAGAGGAAACAGGCTTAACCTGCCGTGTGGACCAGTTGCTTGGAGTACGAACAGGGGTCATCAAGCATGAAATTAGTGACAATATGATTATGTTTCTTTTGCAGCAAACAGTCCTTGAGGAAAGTATTGTCATTCAAGAAAATGAGCTGTATGAGGCTGCTTTTATCCTTCCAGACCAGTTGCTCGATGAGAATACAGCTTCCATCATGCTCGCATATATGGTTGAAGCGATGAGATCTCAAGAGAGGATGAATGTCGATAGCATTGATCCAGGACAGCAGTTCGGATACACATCATACAAATTGTTTTTGTAATATTAAAATATTTAGAAATAGCATGAAAAACAGAGAAAAGAACACTTGTATGCGTTTCCACCATTTGTTTTTGGTAGATTTTCTTACTTTCCCTTTTTGTTTTTTCATGATATATTATCTGAAAATTCAGTCGTTTGGAAAGGTTGAGGAAAATGAGTGCAGTGAAGGTTGAAACAAAGGAATGTCTTTATTGCTCAGGTAAGGGCTATTTCCAGCTATTACTTGGTGGTTCAGAAACATGCCCAAGCTGTGGGGGAACTGGAAAACAGAAAGAATCAAAATAACCAAACTTCCTCCGTGTATGATGCGGAGTATTTTTTTGTCCATCTTTCCTCCGGTCATTTTATTGACGAAAAACGTTTGCTTTTAGTACACTAAAAGTTGATGTGTGAAGGGGGAAACAACCAAATGCCAATGACGATATTTGTTCTACCAATATCCATGCTTTTGTTCTTTGTTTTATTTTTTGGAATCGGATTCATCTTAAATATGCTACTAAGAATGTCGTGGATTATGGCAATCATTTATCCAATCGTTTCAATCCTCATTGTGGATGTAGTTAGCTTCAGTGAGTATTTTACAAATAGCGCTGCTGCATTTCAAGACTTGGGAAACCGATTTATGAATCTAGCACTTGCAGACATTCTCATTTTAAGCAGTGGAATGGCAGGAGCCATACTTGCAGGAATAACGATAAAAATGTTAAGAAACAGGGGATATCGCATGTTTTAGCCTTCACATCAGTGGAGGTTTTTTTATTTTATATGCCTACTTGTTAAAATATACCAAACTCTACTAATTCACTAAAATATGAATACTTCTCTCGGAAATGGGAAATGACTATTTTTGGGAGGAGTGAACAAAAGATGAAAATAGTGAAATTGTTTATAAGGCGTGCCATGTTGATGGTGTTATTTTTGGGAGCTATAGGTGCAACATTTCAAAGTATCTCAGGTGTAAAAGCTGAATCTCTACTGGCAAATACAAATTTTGGTGACGAAGTGGACGATGAGGATTCTGTCATTGATCACACCGTAAAAAAGATCGGATTGGCATTTAAATTTTTAAATAATATAGCTAGTGAAAAAACATTAATCTCATCAAGTGAAGAAGTAATGGGTGCTCCGCCAAAGCTTGAAGAAGCATTTGATTGGGGACAATACCCGAAAGCGACGGTAACAGCTACTGGCTACACTGCAGGTGTTGAATCGACTGGGAAGAATCCTGGGCATCCAGAGTTTGGAATTACATATTCAGGTGTGAAGGTAACAAGAGACTTATTTTCAACAGTAGCTGCGGATTTAAATGTTTTTCCAATCGGAACCATTCTCTTTATTCCTGGTTACGGATACGGAGTTGTAGCCGATAAAGGTGGAGCGATCAAAGGCAATAAAGTAGACCTTTACTATGAAACAGTTGAAGATGTGTACAACAACTGGGGTAAGAAAACAATAGAAGTGTATGTGCTTGAAAAAGGCGATGGTAAGCTGACAGAAGAAGACCTTCGTGCCTTAAATGAGGACAAGGCATTACAAGTGTTTCGTCAGCAATATACGAGTTCAGAAAGTAAGTAAGTAAAAAGGCGAGTTTCCCATAGGAGGAACTTGCCTTTTTAGTTTTCCAATCAATCTTAAAAAGTTAAGTGGAAATATTATGTTTATGAAGTGATGAACCGAAGGAAGAACGCAACGAGCACACCGGTGATTCCTCCAAAGAATACTTCAATTGGTTTGTGCCCAAGAAGCTCCTTTAACTCTTTTCGTTTCTCTTGTTCAGGTTTATTTGGCCACCCTTTTGCTTCATCTAAAAATTTGTGAAAATCATGTACAAGCTGATTTAGTACAATAGCCTGTTCTCCCGCTTGCCTTCGCACACCTGTCGCATCAAACATGGTTATTATAGCAAACACAGCTGATACAGCGAATATAGGGGAGTCAATTCCAGTTTCGAAAGCGACACCGGTAGACAATGCGGTTACAGCAGCTGAATGGGAGCTGGGCATTCCTCCTGTACTTGTAAGCAGGGACCAATCAATCTTCCGTGTAGCGAGATACTGAATAGGAACCTTCACAAATTGAGCAAAAAAGATGGCAATCAAGGAAGCGATAAATGGGAAGTTAAATAAAAAGTCCATATAGTATATACCTCTTTTCTCCATCATGAATCCATACCACAAAATTTTCTAGTTTATCACATGATTTTCCCATTTTCCTTTGCTAAGATAGTGGTAAATGAAGCACCGTTTAGGGGGGAAGTCATTGTCACACTATCCAGCTGAATATTATGAGTTTTTTATTTCTTTTAATGAAGGTGATTATTATACATGTCACGATTTACTGGAAGAATTGTGGATGACTGATAAAGGAAATTATTTTTTAAAAGGCTTATTACAAATGAGTGTAGCGATTTATCATTATGAATACGGTAATGTTGTTGGTGCAAGATTGATGATGAAGGTGGCTTATGAGTATTTAGACTCGTATCGTCCCAAGCACTGGGGTTTAGACGTGGAAAAGCTCCATGCATTTATTTACCAGTGTCTTACTATTATACCACAACATATCGATCGAATTCCGTTTGAAAAAGTAGGGACACTCCCACGCCTACCCCAGTACTATTTATTTTTAGAAGAAGATAATTAGATATTCGAAATATTTTTTTATATAATAGTTTTATAAATGTTGGAGGTGACGGTATGTTTTCCGTACATAATAAAATGGATTTATCCGCGAAGTTGGACGCACTAGTCGTAGGCTTTTTTGATAAGCCAGTAAAGTTTGACGGTGAATTAAAAGAGCTAGATAATCAATTCGAAGGCTATTTAACTGAATTAGTAAAAAGCGGTGATTTATCCGCGAAAAAGAAGAGCATAACGAAAATACATACATTTGGAAAAATTGGTGCAAGAAATTTATATATCGTTGGTCTTGGAAAAGAGAATCAAGCTACTTTTGCGACTATACGTGAAGCATTTGGAGCAGCGTGTAAACAAATTCAATCCGCAAAGCTTGTTGAGATGGCTGTTCACTTAGATTCTTTCATTGGGAAAGAACTAGACGCGTTGGATGTGGCTCATGCAGCCGGAGAAGCACTTGCTTTAGCTACGTATGAGTTTAAAGGCTATAAGCAAAAATCGAATGAGCCAGAAAAAAGGATTGAACATGTCCATGTGTACAGTGAGCAGTTAGAAAAAGAAGACAATCAGGCAGCGTTAACCGTAGGATATGTATACGGAAAAGGAACAAATTCTGCCCGAACACTAGTAAACTTACCTGGAAATATGCTGACGGCTACCGATATGGCTAAATACGCAATGGAGTTAGGTGAAAAATACGAATTTGAAATAGAAATTCTTGAAAAGGAGGATATGCTAAAGCTTGGTATGGGTGCGATGTTAGCCGTTAACCAAGGTTCAATCGAGCCGCCAAAAATGATTGTTCTGAAGTATCAGGGGAAAGAGGAATGGACAGATGTAATCGGTTTAGTTGGAAAGGGGATTACCTTTGATACGGGCGGATACTCGATCAAGCCAAAGGATGGCATTGTTGGGATGAAAACCGATATGGGAGGTGCCGCGGCGGTCCTTGGAGCAATGGAAATCATCGGTGAATTACGTCCTGAGCAAAATGTCGTTGCTGTCATTCCTTCGACAGATAACATGATTAGTGGTACAGCCTTTAAGCCAGACGATGTGATTACGTCTATGAGTGGAAAAACGATTGAAGTATTAAATACGGATGCGGAAGGCAGATTAGTATTGGCAGATGCTCTCACATATGCCAAGTTCCATGGAGCACAGTATTTGGTTGACGTAGCAACTCTTACTGGTGGAGTGATCATCGCGCTTGGTACAGATACAACTGGTGCAATAACAAATCATGAAGGATTATTTGAGCAAGTACTTGAAGCCTCTTCTGAAGCGGGTGAACCTATGTGGCGACTTCCTCTTTTTGAAAAGGATAAAGAACGAGTAAGAAATAGTAAAATTGCTGATCTGAACAATTCACCTGGCCGAGAAGGTCATGCGATCATGGGTGGAGCCTTTGTCGGTGAGTTTGCCGAAAATACTCCATGGGTACATTTAGATATTGCAGGAACAGCTACCACTTCTAAAGCATCCGACTTAGGCCCAGACGGAGCAACCGGTGTCATGACAAGAACACTCGCCCTTTTTGTCGAGCGATTTGAAGCAATTAAATAGTGGGTAGCAGTCCAATTCACAACTGAATTGGACTGCATTTTTTTGTTGAAAATCAAGGCTTTATAGGCGGAGAAATTCCGGTTAATGTGCATAGTAGGGGCTCAAGAAGCAGATATAAGCGGAAATTTTCCGATTAACTTCTTTATTTATACCTAAATCTAAAGATTTGGTTCATATAAGCGGAAAAACTCCGCTTGTTTTTCGGGAAATGTCGGTATTTCCCGGAATAAACGGAATTTCTCCTTTTATTTTTCAAGCTGAGTGAAAACAGTCTAAAAAATGCTTGGAGACACAATGTCCCAAGCATTTTTGCTTATCAAATGGCACTGTTACTTAAAGTGTGAATTACCGGTTGAATAACAAGGTTAGTTCTAATTTTGAACTTCAAGTAAACGTCCATAGAGTTTTTTATTTCCTTGACAGGCTATAAAATTCTATGCTATTTTAATTCTTGTGTTTTATCACTCTACCAATTTACCAAACTAAAGTATTGAATATAGAAAGGAGCACATAAACAACATGAATGCAGTCATCCTTGCCGTGCTTGTTATGCTACTATTAAGCTTATTTCGCGTAAATGTCGTGTTATCCCTCATTATCGGAGCGATTGTCGGTGGACTAACCGGAGGATTATCGATCGAAGAAACAATTGAAATTTTCTCTGGAGGATTAGGAGGAAGTGCGGAGGTTGCCTTAAGTTACGCTTTATTAGGTGGCTTTGCGATTGCCATCTCAAAGACTGGTCTACCGAATGTATTGGTCGATGCCGTCTTAAAAATGGTTCAAAAGAATGGGGATTCCAAAGCTAAGATTTATTCAAAAGCGTTGATCGTATTTGCTATTTTATTAATGGCCTGCTTCTCGCAAAATCTAATTCCCATCCATATTGCGTTTATTCCCATTCTAATTCCACCTCTATTAAACGTGATGAATGAGTTGAAAATAGATAGAAGATTAATAGCGTCTGTATTAACATTTGGGTTAACAGCCCCTTATATCCTTTTACCAGCAGGTTTTGGTAAAATTTTTCACGATATACTAGCTACTAATATGTCTGATAGTGGATTAACCATTGACCCTACTGATATTCCGACAGCCATGCTCATTCCGACAGCGGGTCTTTTAGTAGGATTATTAATTGCTATTTTCTTTTCTTACCGTAAAGGAAGAAACTATGAAACACATGATTTAATTAAAGTTGAAAAGCAGGAACAAAGTAAGTTTGCCATTATTTTTGCCGTTCTAGCTATCATTGGTGCATTGATCGTGCAAATTCTCCTCGATTCTATGATTATTGGTGCTCTTACAGGAATCATCATTATCTACTTGAGCGGTTCCGTGAAATGGCGTGAGGCGGACGAGCTTTTAACAGATGGAATGAAAATGATGGCCTTTATCGGATTTGTGATGTTATCGGCCTTTGGATTTGCCGAAGTATTAAAAGCCACGGGAGCTGTGGATGAACTTGTTCAACAGTCTGCGAATGTGATTGGTGGAAACCAGGGGCTGGCTGCTTTATTGATGCTAGTAGTAGGTTTGCTAGTTACTATGGGAATTGGTTCTTCATTTTCTACCATCCCTATCATTGCTACCATTTTCGTGCCACTTTGTATGGAACTAGGCTTTAGTCCGATGGCTACGATCGCATTAGTAGGGACAGCCGCAGCGCTAGGGGATGCTGGCTCTCCAGCTTCTGATAGTACACTCGGTCCTACAGCAGGATTGAATGCAGATGGTCAGCATAATCATATTTGGGATACATGTGTGCCAACCTTTGTTCATTACAATATCCCACTTGTCATTTTCGGTTGGATTGCCGCTATGGTATTATAATAGATGAAAGTGCAGCTTTCTTTATGAAGGCTGCATTTTTTGATAGGCTCTTACATATTAACAATAGGGGAGTGCTTGTATGTATTTTGGAAAAATAAGCAAGAAGACGAATGATCGTGTTCCTCCTAATCAAAATGTAACCACCACTTTTCCTGTGTTGCATCACGGGAATGTTCCATATTATAAAAACTTAAATGAATGGACTCTCCGTCTTTTTGGTGAAGTAAAAAACGAAGCAATTTTCACTTTTTCTGAACTCATGACCCTGCCACAAACCGAATATCAAAACGATATTCACTGTGTGACAGGGTGGTCGAAGCTTGATACTACTTGGAGTGGAATAAGTACGCGTGCTGTGCTGAATACCGTCGAATTGTTAGAGGGTGTGGAACATGTCATTTTTCATGCGGAAGAAGGCTGGTCAGCTAATATTCCTTTTGAAGACTTTGCAAAAGAGACAAGTCTGCTCGCACACAGCTTTAATGGAGTGCCTCTGACAGCTGAGCATGGATATCCGCTTCGCGCGGTGATCCCACATTTGTATTTTTGGAAAAGTGCCAAATGGCTTCGGGCCATCGAGTTTTCCAAAAATGATAAACCGGGTTTTTGGGAGAAAAATGGCTATCACAACTATGGGAACCCATGGAAGGAAGAACGTTTTACTTGGGATTAGAAGAGGGAAATTCAACCATATTTTAAAAAGAAGGTAGACAGGGCATTGCACAAATGATTACAATTATGAAGTTGAAGACAGAACTGATTGATTTGAAAAGGGCTGTTTGGCAAGGAGGATATTATGGAAGAATGGATTTTTAATATTATTGAGAACTATGGGTATCTTGGTGTATTTTTAATTATTGTCATAGAAAATGTGTTCCCACCCATTCCATCTGAACTTGTTTTACCGTTTAGCGGATTTATGACAACCAAAACTGAATTGTCGGTAGCGATGATGATTGTTGCGTCAACGGCCGGATCAGTGGTTGGTGGAACGATTTTATACTATATTGGTACGATTTTGGATGTTGAACGTTTGGAAAAAATTGTGGATCGTTGGGGTAAATATCTTCAACTAAAAAGAGCAGATGTATACAAAGCGGATGCGTGGTTTGACCGTTACGGAATTTGGACAGTATTCTTCTGCCGAATGGTTCCGTTATTAAGAAGTCTTATTTCTGTTCCTGCCGGGATGTCTAATATGAAAATGCCATTGTTCCTACTGTTCACACTGTTAGGAACAGCGATTTGGAACACACTTCTAATTGTTATTGGTGCAAAGCTCGGAGAAAATTGGACGCAGATTTTAAGTTACACTGAAGTGTACTCCGATATTATATATGCAGTAGGTGCGATTGCGATTTTAGCGGTACTTATCTTTTTCGGAAGAAGAATTTTTTATAAAAAGTAAGAGTTTATACATGGAACACATTAATAGAAACAGAGGTATGTAATTGATGAATGTATGGGATATATTTGTTGCGATTATTTTAGGCCTTGTAGAAGGGTTAACGGAATTTGCTCCAGTTTCCTCAACCGGTCATATGATTATTGTGGATGATATGCTTTTTAAATCAAAAGAATTGTTTGGTAGTGAAGTGGCAAACACGTTCAAGGTTGTTATTCAGCTTGGTTCCATTTTGGCAGTTGTCATTGTGTTCAAAGACCGTTTTATTCAGTTATTGGGGCTTTCATCAAGAAAAGCTAAACAAGAGTATGGTGGGAAAAAGCTAAGACTTTCTCAAGTTATCGTCGGTCTTCTTCCAGCAGGTATTCTAGGTGTGTTATTTGATGACTATATTGATGAGCATCTTTTTACAACCGAAACGGTATTAATCGGACTTGTTGCTGGTGCGGTTCTCATGATTATTGCCGATCTAATGCCAAAGGATAAAAAGCCAAAGGTGGAAACGGTCGATCAGATTACGTACAAGCAAGCCATTATTATTGGTTTATTCCAATGTATCGCACTATGGCCAGGATTTTCTCGCTCAGGCTCGACGATGTCTGGTGGAGTCATTTTAGGATTAAGTCACCGTGCAGCAGCTGATTTTACATTCATTATGGCTGTTCCGATCATGGCTGGTGCAAGTATGATTTCTCTATTAAATAGCTGGGAATACTTCACTATGGATGCACTGCCATTCTTTATTGCAGGCTTTATTAGTGCGTTTGTGTTTGCGCTTATCAGCATTCGTTTTTTCCTGGCGTTAATCAATAAAGTTCAATTAATTCCATTTGCCATTTATCGAATTGTTTTGGCAACGATTATTTTTGTTGTATTTATTCTATAAAAGTGAAAGGCCTCCATTTGGGGGCCTTTTCCTATTAGTCGAAAAAGTCGAAATAAAATACATCGTATCCTCTTTCAAAAAACAATTGGAATACAATATAAGCAAATCCTAAATATTCATAAACTCCTTCATACATTCCAATTTCCAATTTAAATTAACTCCTCGCTTTCTATGTGTACTGGATGAGAACGGCTAGATAGCCAATGAAAAAGATTGGTGGGTAAACCTGCTCCGGATGCTATACCGGTATGTCCATTTGGCAATTGAATGAGCTCCTTATCTTTGCTGCCTGATAATGTGATCATAGGCAAAGCTTGCTCTAGTGGTACAAGTTCATCATTTGTTGATGCAATGACTAAAAGGTTAGCAGATATTTGTTGCAATCGAGCTGGTTCTCCTCCAATTTTAAACTTTCCTGTCATTAACTTATTGTGAATGATTAAGTCATTCACGATTTGCTTAAGAGCGGCACCTGGAAAGGCGATATGCTCCTTTGTCCATTTATTGAATAGTGACCATTTATGTGCATATTCCTGGTTATGACCTTTTTCTAATAACGATAAATACGGAGAAATATAAACAGGGGAAGTGATCAGGCGAACTCCGTAATTGATAAAGGCTGCTGGAATTATTCCTAGCGCATCAGTAAGAGGTGATAGGTCGATTCTTTCATCCTTGATCGCTTGGTGCAGCAGATCAAACTTTGGAAAATACGAAAAGTCGACAGGAGTAACAAAGAGAATAAGATTCTCGATTGGTTCCTTGGCCATAGCTGCGTAAATAGCAGCGAGTGTTCCTCCAAGGCAAAATCCCATGACAGTAATGCTATTGCTATTAGAGTGTTTCAATGCGTGTCTTGCACCTGGTTGAATATACTTGAGAACATAATCATCAATGGTCATGTCGCGATCCTCGTATCTTGGAATACCGAAGTCGATTAAATACACCTCATAGCCAGCCTTTGTAAGAGCACCGATTAAACTTGTATTTGGCATTAAATCTAATATCGTGGGCTGATTCACTAAGGAGTAGACTAAATATAGAGGTGTATGATATTTTTTTACTGGGGCAGGGTAGTACCATAATGTGGCTTTGTTTCTTTTCCAGAGTGCTTGTCTATGTGTGGATGCTGTGATGGAAGCTCCGTCGGTAAACGCACGGAACAGTGAACTCCATCGAGTTTTCTCTAGGGAAAATCGTTCTGCTTCCATATTACTCACCAAGCTTTGACTGATTTAATAAAGCATCTGAGAGCCTAGCAAGGTTTTCTTGAACAAGCTTTGCTCGTTCTTTGCGGTCAAGAGGTCTTCTGCTTGCTTTTTGTAAGGGCGCTTTTTTAGAAGATGAAGGGGTTGTGCCTATTGCAGCTTCTAAACGCTGTAGAGTTGTTTCTATTTGTGTTAATCTTTGCTGAATATCCTCGAGCCGATCTTCGTTTTGAATCGTCAGTTTTGCCACACTTGCCACATCTCTTTTGGTAGGAATGTTCAATGGAACCGAGGCCGTTTCCACAGCGTCTTGAATTTCTTTAATCAGTTTCCCATACCATTGAGTTCTTCTGCCTAGTAGTCCGACGATGTCCTCTTTATTTACTCGGTTTTTTATCCATTCGTTTACTAAAGTCTCCGCTTTTGATCCAGTCAATTTAATTTGGCTATATAAATCATCAAGCTGTTCGCTGCGCAATGATCTCAGCTCCCTTTTTTAAAAGTACAAAAAATATCACTATATATTATAGACAGGCATTAAGGGAAGGTGCCAAAAAATAGATATTTGCCTTTGCCTTATTTTTCAACGGTCAAGAAAATGTCAATACTTTGAGGGTTGGAAAAGCATATTCTACTGCAAACGGTAAATAATATCTCCGTACCATATTTAAGGAGGTTTTTTTGCAGAAAAATGCTAGAGGATATGTTCAAGATTCAGTAAGTGCTTTATCAGAAGCAAAGGATTGCTTACAAAATGCATTAAATACAGTGGAAAAAGGATCGAACCGTGACCGCATCGAGCAAACTTTGCAACAAGTAAACTCAGCCCTACAATCATGTGACCAAACAGCTGGAGTATTAGGTCAGGAGTAAAAGGGTACAGGCGTGAATTCTTATGGAATTCACGTTTTTTTTGTATAAAGTAGCTTATGTTTTTAGGATATATTTCCATATGATGGACATTTGCCTATCCCAACTAGGTGTTTGTTGCATATGAAGTAGTGTAGGGAAGTACAGACACGAAAAGGAGGTATACGAATGCAACATCATTACGTTGGACCGTATCATCGTGGAGATAATAGATTCTTCTTTGGCGCACCGTTTGCGGCTAGTTTATTAGGTGGTTTTGCTGGGGGGTTGCTAGGTACCGCGTTTTTTCGGCCAAGGCCATTCTACCCATATCCATGCCCATACTATCCACCAGTATATGGCTATGGATACGGATACGGATACCCATACTACTAAAAATAAATTATGTTAGAAAACTAAAATCACGACGAAAAGGTTGAAATCACAATGAATGATTTCAACCTTTTTATGGTGCAAACACCCTTACATCCACCTGACTGTAAGAGTCAAGTTGCAACAATTCATTGTATCTATATCTCTGCTGAAGACTAGTTTTAACCCATCAGGTGTATAGCTCACAACGGGGATGTTCTGAATTCCCGTATGCTTGATTTGATCCTCGACAAGCTTCTGCTTTGATTCTTGTGCGTTACTCATAAGCTGTTTGGCAAACTCCTTTGAATCGGCCATTCTTTCAAGAAGCATACTTGCATCTTTCATCAGTGATTGCATATATTTAGCTGAAGTCATAAATACCTGTGGATTTACCTCTTGAAAAGGCCTGAGGTAATAAGGTTGGTAATAGAAAGGTGACTGACGTGTACCTACGGAGTAATAGAGCGAATAGTGTGGATAGGCTTGAAAGGGTAAGGCATAGTATGGAAAGCTTCTAGGATCGTAGCAGTACAACCATTTCACATCCTTTATAAGAAAATAGGGTAGATTTCCAACATAATATATGCGTCCGAAAGAATGTCTAATGATAACATTACAAAAATGTTAAAATAACCTAGTTGGTTCTATATTTTGCTATAATGAATTTACTTAGTTACTAATGTTGTTAAAGTGGTTTTGGGAGGTGAAAGAATGGAGTTAGATTTTATTCTTGATTTAATTGAGGAAAATGGATATATAGGGCTGTTCCTTTGGCTTTGGTTTGGAGTTGTAGGCATGCCAGTACCTAATGAAATCATAGCCATGACGGTGGGGTTAGCGGCATCCCTAGGTACCTTAAATCCAGTATGCATCTTTCTTTCTACGTATCTAGGAATAGTCGCTGCACTAACGACAAGCTACCTCGCAGGAAAGTACATAGGTGTTAGACTCCTTCCATTCTTTCAAAAAAGCAAACGGATCGCTCGAACCATTGACCGTTCCTTCCAATCCATTGAGAAGTACCATGCTTTTTCCCTTCTGTTTAGTTACTTTATCCCTGGATTACGAAACTTTGTCCCATTTATTTATGGACTAAGCAAACTGTCCTATAAAGTTTTTGCTCTGTTTGCCTATAGTGGGGCTTTTATTTGGCTGAGTATCGTTTTTTCAATAGGATATTGGTTTGGTGATCAGAAGGAGATTCTCGTCGAGTATGAAACCGAATTACTCTTCATGGGAAGTATCGTTTTTGTATGTGTGTTTCTTTTATTAAAAGTAATCAATCGAAAAAAAATAAAAAAGCTTAGGAGGTCTTCCACTCTATGATGGGAAACTCATTAATTCAAACGCTAGGAATTGAATTTAAACAGATTGAAAAAGGAAGAGTCGTCGCTACGATGCCTGTAGATGACCGCACACGCCAACCGTTCGGCCTTCTCCACGGCGGTGCTTCTGTTGCACTGGCAGAAAGTGTTGCTTCAATCGGTGCGTACGAATTGGTTAATAAGGAAAAGGAAGTTGTTGTTGGCTTAGAGATTAATGCCAATCATATCAAAGGTAAGAGAGAAGGTATCGTTACCGCTACTGGAACGGTACTTCATCAAGGTCGAACAACCATGGTGTGGGATATTAAAATAACAGACGAACAAGACCAGCTTATAAGTGTCTCACGCTGTACAATAGCTGTTATCGAAAAAAGATAAAAAAATCCATGTGTGAAGTTCACACATGGATTTTTTACTATTCCCTAGCACGTTCTTTTTTTACTGTAGCTAAATCGTCCTGAACACTGTTTTCCCAAAGCTTCCCATTTGTATTGTACGCAGCTCTAGCGATCAGATGGCCCGCCACTGGCGAGGTCATAAAAATAAACACAATTCCAAGAATCAGTCGAGAATTCATATGGCCCTCTAATAGATAGAAGTAGAGAAAGGTACCTGCTAAAACAAACATAACTCCTAATGTAGCGGCTTTAGACGCAGCATGTGTGCGTGTATACACATCTGGCAATCGGATAAGACCGACAGCTGTAACAACGGTTAGGAGTGCTCCAAGTGCGATGAATATCCCGATAATAACCTTAACTATTTCGATCACGTTCAAGGATGACCCCCTTTTCTAAATACTTGGAGAAAGCAACTGTCCCAATAAAGGCTAATATTCCGATCAACAAGATAACCTCTAGGAAAGCATTCGATTTTAACATGATGGAAACAAGTGCAATGATGGCAACTAAGCAGATTCCTAGAGCATCAAGTGCAACCACCCGGTCTGGTGTTGTAGGACCTTTAATGACCCGGTACACCATAGCAAGCATGGATAGGGTAATACAAACTAAAGAAATGGTTATGACCCACTGTAACACTACCTGCTCACCTCCATGATGGCTTTTTCAAATGTATTTTTGATACTAGAAATGGCAGCCTCCACATCTGAAGCGTCCATTGCATGGATATAAAGAGTTCGATTATCATCTGAAATATCCACCACTAATGTCCCGGGTGTTAATGTAATCAGATTGGCTAACAAAGTGATTTCCCAATCATTTTTTAATTCCGTAGGAAGAGCGAAAATTCCTGGCTGAATATCAAGCTTGGGTTTAATGATTACCTTTAAAACAGCAATATTTGAAAGAAGAAGCTCTTTTATAAAAATGGCAATCAGATTGACCACCGCTACTACTCTTAATAAGTAAAAGCGGGAAGGGAAAAAACGTCGAAACGTAAAGACGAGCAATAACCCGAAAAAGTAGCCAACAAAGAAATCGATCGGTTCATTTGAGACCTTTAAAAACATCCAGACAAGAGCTAGAAAAACATTTAATAAAATTTGAAATGCCATGGTTATCACTCCTTCATGACGGCATTGATGTAGGTGGAAGGATTAGCCAATGTTTCCGCAGCTTCTAAAATATACGGGTAAACAAGCTCCGCTCCAACTCCATACAACACAGAAATAATCACTAAAATAGCGGGAGAGATAAGCAACCAGCTAACAGGAGCTTTTTCTTCCTTTTCGTAAGTGCGATGAATGCCCCAAAATCCATTAATGAAAATTTTCATAACAGAAAATAGAACAAGGAGACTCGACATTAACACAATTCCAGCACCCCAATAGGCTTCTGCGCCAAAACCACTCTTAATGATCAACAGCTTACCGACAAAGCCACTGAGCGGGGGAATTCCAGCTAAAGCAAGGGCAGATAGTAAGAACATCCATCCTAGTAATGGATAATTTTTAATCAATCCACTGATTTTCTTTAAGTTGCTTGTTCCTGTGATCGCAATAACGACTCCAACAAGCAGGAATAATGCGGCTTTTATCAGCATGTCATGAATTAAATAAAAAATCGCACCTGTCAAAGATTCGGTTGTATTTACCGAAACCCCAAACAAAATTACACCAACGGCAACGATAATGTTATATATAATAATCTTTTTAATATCCCAGTACGCTAAGGCTCCTATAATGCCGACAATTATCGTAATGACGGCAAGTACCCCTAACAGCTCATGAGTATAGCCAGGGTCATGAGGGAAAAAGAGTGTATACGTCCTCATGATAGAGTAGACCCCAACCTTGGTTAAAAGGGCACCGAACAACGCCAAAACAGGTGCAGGAGGAGCGTAATACGAACCAGGTAGCCAGAAATAAAGAGGGAAAATGGCTCCTTTTAAGCCGAAAACGATTAAAAATAACACGGCAATGACTGTTAAAATACCAGGCTGTCCCACTTCTGCAATTCTTGTGGAGATATGTGCCATATTTAGCGTTCCAACCACTGAATATAGGTAAGCAACGGTAATAACAAACAACGAAGAAGAGATAATATTCACTAATATATATTTCACCGATTCGCGAAGCTGCGCCTTTGTTCCCCCCAAGACCAATAGCACATAGGAGCTCATTAGCATCACTTCAAAGAAGACGAAAAGGTTGAAAATATCTCCTGTTGTAAATGCACCATTAATCCCGACAATTAGGAATTGCAAAATAGAATAATAGTAGAACTTTTCTCTTTCCTCTCCAATTGCTCGGAAGGAATAGAGACAACAAGCGAATGCAATCACACTTGTTGTCAAAACAAGAAGGGCAGATAGCATATCAGATACTAACGTAATCCCAAAAGGTGCTTCCCAGTTTCCTAAGTTCAATGTTTGAATTCCATCTGCTCGTACCTTTTGAAAAAGGAGAACCGACACAAATACGGTGGATAATAGTGATAGAGCCGACACCCACCTAGAGGCGATCGTAAAGCGATTCAGAAAGATTAGTATAACCGCTGTTAAAAGCGGAATCAGTATAGGTAATAAAAGCAAATTATTCATTGATCTTCGTCCCTCTCAAGCGATCCATGTTGTCCGTTCCTAGCTCCTGGTACGCACGATAAGCTAATACTAGAAAAAAGGAAGTAACACCAAAGGCAATAACGATAGCCGTTAATATTAATGCCTGAGGCAATGGATCATTGTACTGGGCAGCATGTTCTCCAAGTAAGGGAGCAGCACCATTCTTTAGGCCTCCCATCGTTAAAACCAATAAATGTGTGCCATGACTTAATAGTCCCGTTCCGATAATAATTCGAAGTAAACTTTTAGAAAGCATTAAATAAGTGGCTGCCATAAAAATAATACCAACTACAAACGCCATAACGATTTCCATTATTCGTCCTCCCCTATTGTTTGAATAATGGTCATTGTGACACCGATAACGACAAGATACACACCGATATCAAACAACACTGCTGTATGCAAAGATGTTTTGCCAAGGAGAGGCAAGTAGACATCACTAAATGCATGAGTTAAAAATGGAACATTAAACAGCAATGCACCAGCTCCAGTTCCAATGGAAAAAAGAAGCCCAATTGCTGTCATAATACGGTAGTTGACGGGTAATATATTAGCTACCGTCTTCATATCAAACGCTAGGAGCAAGAGTACTAGAGCCCCTGCGGTCATCAATCCTCCAATGAATCCTCCACCCGGATAATAATGTCCAGCAAAGAAAAGATGAATAGAGAAGAGGAGAATGATGAACAAAATCACTTTTGTTACGGTTTGTAGAATGAGGTCATTCGTTCTCATCCTTCTTTCCCCCTTGTTAGACGTAGTTTAATCATTGCAAAAATACCAAGTGAGGCAATCGCAAGTACACAAATTTCAAATAGTGTATCAAAGCCACGGAAGTCAACGAGAATGACGTTAACCATATTTTTTCCTGCAGCTCGGATATACGTATTGTCTACGTAAAATTGAGAGATAGAGTCAAAAAGCTTTGTACTATTGGCGGAAAGGGCGATGGCTGTGACAATCGCACCCACTCCGATAGAAATAATAGCATTTGTAAGTTTAAAAGGAATTTTTGATTCTTCCTTTTTGAATTTCGGTAAATGATAGAAACAAAGTAGAAACAGTGCGACTGACACCGTTTCAATCACCAGCTGAGTAAGTGCTAAATCAGGCGCACGGAAAACGACAAAGAAAAGGGCAACCGTATACCCAACTGCTCCAAGTAAAATAATAGAGGTGAGTCTTGATTTAGCAAACAAAATGGTAATGGTGGCTACGACGATAAGCAAGGAAAGAACCAGCTCATAAAAGCCAATGCTAGATACATTTGCGGTATCGATCACAAACGCGTCTTTCTTATAAAGTGTGTAGCCTAAAATCAGAATGAAAAAGGCGAAAATATAAACCAAGTACGTCCGGATATAGCCATTCATATAAAATCTGGTCAGCTTAAACGACCCAGACTGAATCGCTTCTAGTCCCTTGTCATACAGCTTGTTTAAGGTTAATTTTTCAGGAAGTAAGTCATAGGTTCTTTCCCATTTCGGTAACGTCAAATACAGAATGATCCCCAGAACCACAACCCCAATGGTCATAAATAATTCGATGGTTGGTCCATGCCAGAAATAGATATGAACGTCAAAAATATCTCCTGGAGAAAGCAGGCTAGGTAAGATAGAAGCCATCGCCGGTGAAATTAAATTATGCGAAAGGATATTCGGAAATAATCCAAAAATGATGACTAAAGAGCCGAGTACAACTGGTGAAATGAGCATCCCAAGTGGTGCCTCATGCGGCTTCTTCTTTAATCCTTCCGGTTTGTATTTGCCAGTAAACGTTCTAAAGACGAGCTTCATGCTATATATGAACGTAAATACACTGGCGATCCAAGCGAGGACAGGAAATAATAATCCCCAAGTGCTTAAAGAGAAAAGGTCCAATTTTAAAATATTCACCATGCCGGTAAAGAACATTTCTTTACTTAAAAATCCGTTAAATGGTGGCAAGCCAGCCATAGAAAACGCACCGATAATTGCCAGCGTAAAGGTAATTGGCATCAAATGCATCAATCCGCCAAGCTTCCGAATATCACGTGTTCCCGTTTCATGATCAACAATTCCTACAACCATGAACAAGCTTCCTTTGAAGGTAGCATGATTAATTAAGTGGAAAACAGCGGCTGTTGTTGCCACGGTAAACACATTATCGTCTATTCCATCATAGTGTAGAGCAGCAGCACCAACACCTAATAAAGACATAATCAAACCTAATTGGCTTACGGTAGAGAAGGCAAGTATGCTCTTTAAATCTGTCTGTTTGACAGCTGAAAAAGAACCCCAGAACAATGTGACAATACCGAACCCTGCAACAAGCCAGAGCCAAACAGGTGATTCAGCAAACACAGGACTCATTCTAGCAACAAGATAAATACCCGCCTTAACCATGGTAGCCGAATGAAGATAGGCACTAACAGGCGTTGGTGCTTCCATTGCATCAGGTAGCCAAATATGGAATGGAAACTGAGCTGATTTAGTAAAAGCACCAAGTAAAAAGCAGAGTATGGCTGGAATAAGCAAGTTGTGATCTAACACAACGTCCGATTGCGCAACAATTTCTGAAATGCTAAAGGTTCCTGTCATGAGGTATAGGAGGATGATGCCTCCTAGCATGGCAAGTCCACCGAAAACGGTGATTAACATAGACTTTTGTGCACCATATCTCGACTTTTCACGGTGATACCAGTAACCGATAAGTAAAAAGGAAGAAATACTAGTGAGCTCCCAAAAACCGTACATAACGATTAAATTATCGGATAAGACCACACCAAGCATAGCTCCCATAAATAAAAGAAGATACACATAGAAGCTGCCGAGCTGTTCCTTATCCTTTGCTAAATAATAGATCGAATAAAGAACAACTAAAGCCCCAATTCCTGAAATAAGCAAGGCAAAGAGCAGTCCAAGTCCATCTACTTTAGCAGCAAAATTAATGCCAAGAGAAGGAATCCACTCGAAGCTTTCATATACCGTACCTTGGTGCGAAGTGGTACCGATAAACGAAAGAAAATAGATAAATAATACAACTGGTAAGGGTAGTACAAACCACCCCGTATGAATCTGTCTAATGCTTTTGGAAAAGGTAGGTATGATGACCGCAAGCAATAGAGGTGAAACAATGGCCAAGTGTAGCAAAGACAAAACAAAACCCCCTCTTTATATGTAAGTAATAACTGTTTTATGAAAGTAATACTGCCTATTACTATTTCCATAATTTTCTCCGAACATGCTTCCTCTTTCTTTTACCGAAACAGCCATATAAAAAAGTATAACGTAAAAAAACCGACCTTGCATGCCTCAAGCGCACAACATCCCTTACTTGAAGCAAAACTAATAAATAGGTAGAAACGCAGATCAAAAGGTGAAAATTTTTTTATTTTTTTTGAATAAAATCAGACTTTTATCCTCAAAATAATTTTAAAGTGAGGTGTGAGGATGAAAAAGAAAATACTAGCATCATTGTCCATTTTTCTCCTCTTAGTGTCCTTAGCATGGGCATTAGATAAAAAAGATAAGCGTGAATTTTATAGTCCTGATGAGGAGGGCGAAGTGGTGCAAATCTATACCACTGACCCAGGATTGGATATTCAGAAAAAGAAGTATCGTATGTTTAAGGCAAGAGAGTATGTAAGAATTGAAAGACCATAAAGACTTGTAATCTGTTCTCCTATCTTTCATAATAATGGAAGACAAAATCATATGTGGAGAATTCAATGAAAAATACGTATTTAACTAGTTACTTTCCTTTGGTATCAATTTTATTATTTAGCTTGTCCTTTGCGATGCTAGTTGAGGTGCATCTTTTTAAATTTTTAAATGCTACCGGCATTTATGTAGGAATGCTAGAATTCTTTTCTAGAAGTGGAATTAAGCTGGCGTTACTTATCTTATTGATGGTTGTCTTTTTTATGGTTTTTGCGGCATTAAAGTTAATTGTAGATACCATCAATCAGCTTTCTTTGCTTTTCTTCTCGAAGGATTTTAATGGGGAAAGCTTAAAGGATGTCCGTGCGGGGGCGATTATTTATTTTTCTGGCTCAGTACTATCTCTTTTAGGCTCTGCCCATGTAACGATACTGGCTTTCGTTTTTGTTGTAACAACGATAAGCTATTTTGTGTTTTTTGTGTATAAGGTAAGCTCGAAGCTTTCGCTGTCTGGTATTATTGGGCTGATTTTCTTTCAGGTGCTAACCTGGTCAACGCTCGTGTTAGGTGTCGTATTTATTGCGTTAAAAGTTTACAACAGCATTGTTGCTAGTTTACCAGTATAAAGAGCCCCGGATGTAGAAAGTCATCCGGGGTTTCTTGTGAGGTGCATGCTGCTAAAGCGGGTTTGAAAAAATAAGAGGAGAATTTCCTCTTAAATAGAAAATTACACTGAAAATAGTCAAAATAGACGGAAGGATTCCGTCTATTAACTCGAAAAACGTTAAAATGGGCTATTTTGGTTTGCTTAACCGGAAAACCTCCGCTTATTTCCTCTGAATCAGCTCTAATCTGGAGTTTAACCGAAAAATCTCCGCTTATTTTTGTCATGTAAACCCATTTGAAGGAGCTTATCCGTGATTTTTGTTACTGCGACATAATCGCTTTCCATATATAAAGATGTGGAGAGTACTGCTCAATATTTTCAATGCTGGATGGCATGTCTCTTCCGACCCAAACCCCAACCGTTAGCGTATCTGTTAAACCAACAAACCAGTAGTCTTGGTAATTATTTGTTGTTCCTGTTTTTCCGCCTTGGTATGTTACTCGTGATATGTGGGCTTTACGGGCGGTTCCAGAGGAAATCGTTTCAGATAAAAGACTGCGCATGGTGTTGACGGTTTCAGCTGACCAGACTTGTTTTTTCTCTTCCTTCCACTCGTAAAGAACGTTTCCTTGTAAGTCGGTTACCTTACGAATCGCACGAGGCTGTTGGTACCCTCCATCATAAAAGGAAGTGTAAGCTCCTGTTAGCTCTAATGGTGACATTCCGTACGTAAAACCACCAACGGCAGCTGGTAATACATGATCCTCTGCTACTAATTTCTTAAAAGGGAAGGATGTAAGATATCGAAAGCCCGTTTCTACACCAATTTCGTTTAACAGTCTTACAGCAGGTGTATTGTATGAGTTGGCAAACGCACGTTCAAGCGTTACATTTCCATATACTTTTCCACCGTAGTTTTCAGGGCAATAGTTACCAATGCAAAGCTCTCCTGCATTTACTGTTTTAGATAAAGAGGATTGTGTCTCTTGTAAATAAGGAGCGTAAACGAGTAATGGTTTAATTGATGAACCAGGCTGACGATAAGCTTGGAATGATCGATTGAATTCACCCTTTTGATAGTTTTTTCCGCCAACAAGTGCGAGGATCTGTGCATTAGTATGGTCAATGACGGCTACAGATCCTTCCACGTCAATAAATGGTAGGTTATCACTAACCGCTGTTTTTGCTCGATTTTGTAGACTTTGGTCTAATGACGTTTCAATACTAATTCCGGAAGCTAGCACTTCTTTTACTCGATTGTCAATCTGTTCCTCGTCAGTTAATCCTTCGGAAAGGGCAATTAACTGTGATAATTCATTTTGAACATAGGTCATGTAATCTGGTGCTTGATCAACTCGTTCATGCACAGTCAGATTGATAGGTGAATTTTTTATTTCTGTTGCTTCTGAAGCGGTCAGCTTGTCTTTTTTCACTAATAAATCGATGAGACGTTCTTGACGCGCTTTTGTACGATCGAAATGTGTTAATGGATCATAATAAGTCGGATTGTTCGGAACAGCAGCGAGAAAAAGTAACTCTGCTTTTGAGAGTTCTAGTGTTCCACGGCTAAAGTAATGCGTAGCCGCCGCTTCAATTCCGTAGGCCCCATTTTGAAAATAAATAGAATTAATATATAAATCTATGATTTCCTTTTTTGAGTAAGTTTTCTCTAGCTTGTAGGCATAAAGAATTTCACTAAGCTTTCGATTGTAGGATTGCTCATGAGTTAAATATAAATTTCGAGCAAGTTGCTGTGTAATCGTACTTGCTCCCTGCTCAATCCCGTTTGACTGAATATTGATCGTAAGGGCACGGCCCATGGCTGTTAAGTCAAAGCCAATATGCTCATAAAAATGCTGATCCTCTGATAGAACAAACACCTCACGCAATAGCTCCGGAATGTCCTCAGATGGTAAGATGATCCGATTTACCGTGCTATACCATTCTAGAACGGTTTCCCCATTGCGATCTTTGACCAAGCTTGTTTGTGATAGATTGGTTTTATCTAACTGAATCTGTTTTTCTATCACATGATCGAAAGTATCAAAAGAGCGCACTTCTTTGCTAGAAAAGTAGGCAAGTAGGAAAAAGACGGGGAGAAGCAGGATAATAAACAAATAACCAGTTGCTGCTTTCATGTAGGACCGATTCCCTTTCTATGAAAAAATTATGATGAAGATAGAAGTGTTTCTGTTTTTCTCACACTCCACCATAATAAGGCAAAAGCAGCAAGGAATAAAGCACTAGTGACAAAAAAGACAGTTGAGATATTATACCACCCCGAAATAAGTCCACCCATTACAGGTCCAATGACGTTTCCTAAAAATCGAAAGCTTACGTTATAGCCTAATACTTCCCCTTGCATGGAGAGGGGAGCGACTTGTCGGATATAAGCAGTCATACAAGGAATGATTCCCCCAACCACCATTCCAAACATAAAACGGAACAACACAAGCTGCCATAACTGGGTAGCAAATTTCTTTTTTGATACAAAGCAAAAACACCTTCTTATGGTTATTATTTCGTTTTACTAAATATTAGCTTATGGAAATTATAGCATATTTTTGGGCTGATATTCCTTTTCGTACTTTATTTGAATGAATTAAACAGAAAAATGAAAAAATTATCAAAAAACATGATATAATAAAAAAACATTCATGTTCATTTTTTGGAATGGTTATTTCATATAATGGTAGTGATAGTCAAAGGAGGAAAGAGGGTACGTAAGATGAGGAAGGAGCATCAGTATTTATTTATTGATTTTGAGTTTACGATGCCTGAGAGATCTGAGAGGTTTAAAGGTTTTTATCCAGAAATCATTGAGGCTGGCATTGTGTCGGTTGTAAATGACCAAATCTGCGAGAAATTTTCTTCGTATGTCACTCCTAACCGTTTCCCTATGCTATCGGACCGCTGTAAATCATTTTTGAAAATTTCACAGGAGCAAGTCAATTCTGGCATTAGTTTTACAGATCTTGTGAAAAAGTTTGAGCAGTTAAGTTCCCCATCATTAGACCTTACCATCGTTACGTGGGGGAATATGGACATGAGGGTTCTTCGCAATAACTGCGAACAAGCCGGTCTACCTTTTCCTTTAAAAGGCGAAGAACTCGATTTATCGATGGAGTACAAGCGATTCTTCGGAGACCAAAATCAAACGGGCTTATGGAAAGCGGTGCAAGAGTATGGCAAAGAAGGAACGGGCAAGCACCACAAAGCACTGGATGATGCATTAACCACATACAATATTTTTCGTCTAGTTGAGAAGGATAAAAAGTACCTTCAAGGACATGCACCAACCACGATTGGTGACCGCATTGATTTCTCCCAAGTACTTAATAAGTTCGCATAAAAAGCCAAATCCCTCATATTGGATTTGGCTTTTATGTGTTAAGGCTGTTTTCGTAAAGTTTGTTGTTTTGGAAAAGAGCCTTTGTTAAAAATATTCTTTCTCAAGTGTTGAAATATTTTCAAGGCTCTTTTTAGCCCACAGGGAGTCATCGCCAGATAATTGGTCTCTTAATTTTTGAATCGCATCTTTTAATGACTCTTTGTATTCAGGAATTTCGTCTGAATAGGGTTTTACCATTTTGGCAGGGATGTTGGCTTGTTCTCGGTAAGCAAGTGCTCGTCTTTCATGAAAAAGAGGAACATCTGCATCCTTATGGCTATGTAAATCTCCTTGTGTCGGATGAGTTACAACAGCGAGGACCCGGACAAGAATAGTCTCTGGGCGGAGGTTGGTTACTTCACCAATATACTTTCCGGTTTTATAAATAGCTGTGACTTTGTCACCGATTTGAATGTCGGACATTTTATGTTTCTCCTTTCAAATTGGGCTAGAACTGTATATGATAATAATTATGACGTAAGCATTATGAAAAACAAAGTATTTTGGAGGGTGATGACATGAAGAAATTCTTAGCGAGTTTACTATTCGTTGTTTTCCTAGTTGCTGGATGTGGGACAAGCGATGAAGAAGGTACGGAAAATTCGAACGGCAATGCAGGCAATAATGAAACCGCTAACCAAGAAAATATTGAGCTTCCACAGGCAACTACAGAGGTTGGCGAAAAGGAAAGACTAGTTGAAATGGAAACATCCATGGGGAATATCAAAATCAAGCTCTTCCCAGAACAAGCTCCAAAGGCTGTAGAAAACTTTATTACACATAGTGAAGAGGGATATTACGAAGGAGTGATTTTCCACCGCGTGATCAATGACTTTATGATTCAAGGTGGAGATCCCGATGGAACAGGGATGGGTGGAGAAAGCATTTATGGAGATCCATTTGAAGATGAGTTCTCTAATCAGCTTTATAATTTTAGAGGCGCCTTATCGATGGCTAACTCAGGTGCGGACACGAATGGAAGTCAGTTTTTTATCGTTCAAAATAAAACCCTCGATCCTGGCTTAGTAGACCAAATGAAGCAGGCTGGTTACAACGATAAAGTGATCAAGCAGTATGAAGATGGTGGTACTCCATGGCTGGATCAAGCACATACTGTGTTTGGTCAGGTGATTGAAGGAATGGATGTGGTGGATAAAATAGCGACCACTCCAGTTGGTGAAGGGGATAAGCCAGAAGAAGAGGTTGTCATCAAGAAGATTACAGTGTTGAAGTAATCGTCCTTGGACGATCGGTAAGAACCTTGATATAATAGGCATGAATGACTGCTTGTTTGCAGAAAGGAAGATCGTTATGATCGATGGGTTTATTTTATCATTGTTTCTATATTTCCCTGAAGATAAGTCTGAATATATTCCAGCGGCTATTTCTTTTACCATCTTCTTAATCCTTTGTATTTTCACGATGCGATTTATCGTGAGAATTTCACGAAAAGAAGAAGCGAAAGCAAAAGAACTAGAGAACCAAATTATGAGTGAGCAGCAAAACAAAGGATAACGTACACTTTTTTCGAAAAGTGTGCGTTTTTTAATAAAAAGACGGAAGAGCTCACTCTTCCGTCACACTTTTAAGATAATGCTGCTTTCAGTCGCTTCAACCCTTCTGTCACATGTTCCTTTGAACACGCAATATTCATGCGGACAAAGCCTTCTCCACCAGTACCGTACTTTGGTCCAGGCTCGAGTCCTATTTTTCCTTTTTCAATTAGCGCTTTCTTTAACTCATCATCGGAAAGTCCAAGCTCCCGACAATCCATCCAGATTAAGTACGTCCCTTCTGGCTGCATCATCTTTATTTGTGGAAGCTCAGCTTCTAGGTACTCCTGAACATAGCGAATATTTTCTGCCATATAGGCAAGTGCTTCGGTTAACCACGTTTCCCCGTGAAGATAAGCGGCCTCCATTCCGACGATGCCAAACGTATTTAAGGTGTGAAACCCTTGCTTTTGCTGTTCGGCTTGGAATAAGTCTCGAAGTTCCTGATTGCTAGTAATAACTGCAGAAGCCTGTAACCCTGCTAAATTAAAGGTTTTACTAGGAGCGATACAAGTGACGACGAAATCAGCAAAGTCCCCTAAGCTTGCAATCGGGACATGTATATTTCCCTCAAATACAAGATCTGAATGAATTTCATCTGCTAAAATTAAGCAATTGTACTTTTTGCAAAGTTCACCGATTTGAAGGAGCTCTTCTTTTTCCCACACTCTTCCGCTCGGATTGTGAGGATTACATAATAAAAACAGTTTTACTCCTTCTTTCAGCTTTGCTTCAAAATCCTCAAAGTCAATTTCGTAACGGTTATTTACATTTTTTAATGGAGAGTTCACGACCACACGCTCATTTTTTTCAACCATGGAAAAGAACGGAGTGTACACAGGAGATTGAAGCATCACCTTGTCTCCAACAGAAGTAAACGCTCGAACGGCCGTACTGATCGTTGGGACGACTCCTGAACTGTATGTAATCCATGCCTGACGAATTTCCCAATGATGCCTTGTTTTTACCCAAGCCTGAATGGCTTTTCCAACAGAAGGGGGAACAAAAGTATAGCCGAAGATTTCATGCTCCAATCGATTTCGAATGGCAGTTGTTACTTCAGCAGGTGGGGGGAAGTCCATATCTGCCACCCACATCGGATGAAGATCACTGCTTCCGAACACATCGTGGAGGAGCCCCCATTTGACAGATCCAGTATTATTTCGGTCAATCACTTTATCAAAATCATACGTAGTCATAAAGCACCTCGCCTTTTACCATTTTATTTGATCTATGTAATATGATAAGATATGTGAAAGAAAAGATAAAATAAAAGGTGATTTTACATGGAAATGCTCGAAATGAATTTAAGTTTGTTACAGCGTCTAATGGAGTGGGATCCACTCGGATATGGGGAAGACAGCTATGATCCAGAAATTGCAGATACGATTCAAGCGGTACATGTTTTGTCATCTCCAAAAGAGCTAGCACGAAAAATCCAAAGCATATATGAGTTTTCTTTTGAAGAAATCATTCCTTTATCTGAATGTACAATCATGGCCGAAGAATTGTTAGCCATCAAAAACGAAAGCTCTTGCTCGTTGTAATCTTAAAAAGCTTCAAGCGAAGACTTCGCTTGAAGCTTTTATTTATACAAGAAACTCTTTAATATACTTGTGAACAATTTCAGGTCGTTCTTCAGGTACTAGATGTCCTGTCTCTTTTAACACAATGAGCTCTGAGTTCTTTAGATCTTGCTTTAATCGTTTTCCAACTCTGAGTGGGACGACTCTGTCATGCTCGCCCCAAATGAGCAGACATGGAGTCTCAATTTTCTTTAGATCGTATTCATCCAGCTCGTCCTCTCTATGCCGTATCATCCGAGTTAAGGCTGGGAAAATATCTCCTTTTAAAAAAGGGACTAAATATCCGTTCAACATATCATCATCAATCATTGAATGGTCATGCACGACATTGACCAGATTTTTCATGACTCCTGACTTAGCTAGATGTCTTTTCACATACAAGTGGAAAAAGGGAAGATAACTAGATAAAACAAGAGGGAGTTTCATTCGCTTTAAGTAACCAGAGCTGCATAATAAAACCGTCCGTGCCACCAAATCAGGACGGAGATGGGCGATTTTTAACGCAATCTGCCCTCCCATAGAGTGTCCAATTATGGATAGATTTTTGATCTGTAAATGCTCAACAAAGGAGATAATGGAACGGGCTATGTTCTCATACGAGTACATGAATTTCTTTGATTTCCCGCTTTTACCGAATGGTGGGAAATCAATGGCGATGACGTTAAATTCCTCACGAAGAAGAGGTATCAGCCTACGGAAACTAAAGGTAGACGAGAGAAACCCATGAATAAGCAAGAGTGTATCTGTTGCTTGAGAATGTTTATAATGTTCATAATACAGGTCGTTTCCGTTAATATTGATTGTACCGGTGATGCTTGCGTCATCCATAATCGTAATCACTCCCTTATTGGCATTTTGTTTTTTCATAGAATACCCATCTATGACAAAAACAATCATAAAAAAAGAGATGATAAAATTTGAAAATTAAATTATTTTTCACGCATTTTTGTTATAATGTAACTATTTTAAGCGATAAACCAGAAAAGGATGTTAACGCATGAAACTTTCGGAAAAAGAACTCGAAGTTGTAGAAATTCTTGAAAAGGATGCCCGAATTTCCTCTGAGGATGTAGCGAAAATGATCGGTCTAAGCTTGCAAGAAACAGACGAGCTTATTAAGAAGCTTGAAAAAGAGAAAGTTCTTGTTCATTACACAACTGTAGTAGATTGGTCAAAAATTGATGGTCATGAAGGCGTTACGGCTATGATCGATGTGAAGGTCACACCGAAGCGAGGAGTAGGCTTTGATGAAGTAGCTGAGCGCATATACCGATTCAAGGAAGTAAAGTCCGTCTATCTTATGTCAGGAGCTTATGATCTTAGCGTGATTATTGAAGGGAAATCGATGAATGAAGTAGCTAGATTTGTCTCCAATAAGCTATCAACTCTCGATTCTGTCTTATCAACAACTACCCATTTTATTCTGAAGAAATATAAGCATGATGGGACCATATTTGAACCATTAGCAGACGATGATAAGAGAATTGTGGTGTCACCATAATGAAACAGACAAAATCTTATTTGGCAAAAACGGTAGAAGACCTTAAGCCATCTGGTATTCGAAAGTTTTTTGATCTTGCCGCTGGAATGGAAGGGGTTATTTCCTTAGGGGTCGGTGAGCCTGACTTTGTCACCTCTTGGTCAGCAAGAGAAGCAGCCATTCTTTCCCTTGAACAAGGTTATACCTCTTATACAGCCAATGCTGGATTATTAGAGCTTCGTAACGAAGTGTCCTCGTATATGAAAAAACAATTTCATGTGGATTACAATCCGAAAAGCGAGATCATCATTACGGTTGGAGCGAGTCAAGCATTAGACATTGCCTTACGTGCGATCCTTGACCCAGGTGATGAAGTCATTGTCATCGAACCAAGCTTCGTCTCCTATGCACCCCTAGTGTCACTTGCAGGTGGAAAGCCGGTTGCGGTTCAGGCAACAGAAGAGTACGATTTTAAAATTCAAACTCATCAGTTAGAAAAAGCGGTTACTGACCGAACGAAGGCAATTATGCTTTGTTCTCCGAATAATCCAACCGGCACGATGTTGGGTGAAAATGAATTAATTGAGCTTGCAACATTCATTGAGAAACATGACCTTCTCGTGTTATCGGATGAAATTTACGCAGAGCTTGCTTATGATGAACCATACGTAAGTTTTGCTGCGATTGAAGGCATGAGACATAGAACAATTCTGATTAATGGTTTCTCGAAAGGTTTTGCGATGACAGGTTGGAGACTTGGTTTTGTTTGTGCGAACGAAGAACTAACGGCAGCAATGTTAAAAATTCATCAGTATGCCATGATGTGTGCTCCGACGATGGCACAGTACGCGGCTCTTGAGGCCTTAAAAGGCGGCAGAGAAGACGTAGAAGATATGAAAAAAAGCTATCGTAGACGAAGAAATTATTTTGTTCAGTCACTTAACGATATCGGGCTTTCCTGCCATATCCCTGGTGGTGCATTCTATGCATTCCCATCCATTGTAAGTACAGGTCTGTCATCAGAGCAATTTGCTGAACAATTATTGATTGAAGAAAAGGTAGCTGTGGTTCCAGGGAATGTATTTGGAATTAGCGGGGAAGGGCATATTCGCTGCTCGTACGCTTCATCTATGGAACATTTACAAGAAGCGGTGAAACGAATCAAACGGTTTGTTGAGAAGTAATACCCTATAAGATAGGACAACTGGTGCTTTCTGATTTAAAAAACACAAGAAAAGACGTATGAATGTGGTGGACATACGTCTTTTCTTTATTTATTAAAGTTTCTACTAAAGCCCCTTAACTTTGACATAGCAATTGACATCACTATAAGTAATCCATCTAGCTTCAAGAGATTCTGCACTTATCGGCTGGTGGATAAGGTTAGGCACCCTAGCTGATAGACGGAGAAATTCCGCTTAATTAGTAATTCTTATTAAAAAAGGCTTAAATAGGCGGAGAGATTCCGCCTATTGGCTCGAAAAATTCGAAAATGAGAGATTTTTCTTTGCTTAAGCGGAAAACCTCCCCTTATATACCCCGAAACGCGCTCCATTCTGCATTTAACGGAAAAATTTCCGTTTATTTGACTTTTGCTGGTTACAGAACAGCACTTCAAAACGGAACCCTTAATCCTTCATAATGTATGACAAAGCAATAGTTCCCACTCCTGTATGAACACCAGCAACAGGAATTAAGGGGAGAACTTCAATCTTCAATGACTCAAATTCGGTCGTGATTTTTGCGAGTACCCCTTCCGCGATCTCCTTTTCACCTGCATGCATAATGCCAATTCGATCGTATATACCTTGATTGTAGGCATCACGCAAGCGTTCAATGAGAGCCTGCTCTGCTTTTCTCATCGTTCGAATTTTTTCAACGATATTTACTTTCCCTTCCTTAAAAGCCAGTAAGGGTTTTATTTGTAGAAGATTTCCTAAGATAGAACCAAAATTGGAGACTCGTCCACTTTTTCTTAATTGATCTAAGTTTGCAGGGATTAAGATCAAGCGGCATTTCTCTCTTAACGAAAGAAGTTCTTTCACAATCTCAGAAGGCTTGTGACCCTCATGATACAAGGTGATGCCTTCTTCTATTAAAAACTTTAACGGAAAAGAACCGATCCACGAATCAACTGGGTGTACAGGGAAACCGACGATCTCTGCTGCTTGTGTGGATGTGGAGTACGTTCCAGAAAGTTCACTAGAAACATGGATGATGATCGCTTCATCGTAATTTTCTTTTAATTGGGTATAAAGGTCAATAAAGTCCCCTAGTGCAGGCTGTGAGCTAGTAGGCGGAATGTCCGAGTTACTCATCATTTCATAAAATTCTTCGGTGGTTATATCTACACCCTCTTTAAAGGTTGCGTTTCCAAACGTAAACGAAAGGGGAACCACGTATATATGATTGTCTTGTAACCAGGTTTGATCTTTTTCTGAGAAACTGGCTGTCGAATCGGTTACCCAAGCAATTTTCTTTGCCATAATGACCTCCATAAGATACTATATAAGTATTATGCTAATAAGGAATAATCTCCAAAATAAAACAAACGAATAGCGAGGAACAAATCCCTCGCTTAACTCACCATTTATATATGACTTTCTTCTTGCATCAATTCTGAGACCGGAATATCAAGTACAGTAGATATTTTTAAAATGGTTTGTGTGTCAGGAGTTTGAATGCCTGACTCATATTTGTCAATCGTAGCAGAGCCAACACGGATCTTCATAGCAAGCTCCTGCTGTGACATTTCTAGTTCTTCCCGAAAGCGTTTCATGTTGTGCCCAATTGCAGTCATGGCTCATCCATCCTTTCGAAAAAGATAATATCTTATTATTTATTTTATCACGATTAGGATTAGGAATTGATCCCAATCGTGAACGTTTCGTTACAGTTACAACAGTCCAATTGATTTTAAAAATACAAAGATAATGGCAACGGGAACGATAAATCGGATGGTGAAATACCAGATCGTAAACAGCTTATTCATATTCCCGAAGGTTCCTAATGTTAATTCACTTTTCAATAGCTTATACGGAAGCCGGTACCCAACAAATATAGAGATTAAAAAGGCTCCTAACGGCATGCCGATATTACTTGCGATAAAATCAGCGAAATCAAAGATGGTTTTCCCAAAAATAAGTACATCAGACCACACCCCGAAAGATAAGGCGCTAGGAATGCCAAAAATAAAGATTACAAAACCAGTTTTCCAAGCCCACTGTTTGCGCAGTTCTGTTTTCTCTTTAACAATAGCCGCTACAACAATTTCTAAAATGGAGAAAGCTGAGGTTAATGTGGCAAACAAAAGCAGCACAAGGAAAATCGTTAAAAAGAATGCCCCAAATGCCATTTCGTTAAACACAGCAGGGAGAACCACAAACACTAAACCAGGTCCTGCCCCAGGTTCAAATCCAAGTGCAAATACCGCTGGAAAAATAACGATCCCAGCAAGTAGAGAGATAAAAATATTTAGACCAACGACTGAAAAAGCGGACTTAGTAATGTTTTCCTTTTTAGAAAGATAAGATGCATACGTAACCATGACGGAAATACCAACGCTTAATGCAAAAAAGGATTGTCCAAGCGCTAGCAAGATGGTGTCAGGAGTTAGAGAGCTCCAATTCGGCTTAAGTAGAAACTCTACCCCTTTTGATGCTCCATCAAGAGTTAAGGAACGAATGGCAAGTATGATAAAAAGAATAAATAAAGCTGGCATCATATACTTACTAGCTTTCTCAATTCCTTGCTGAACCCCACCTTGGATAACAAAAATGGTTAATATCATAAAGACTGCTTGTGCAATAATGGCTTCAATAGGGTTACTAATAGTCGTACCGAACAGTGAACCATACTGATCTTGAGACAGTCCAGATAAACTGCCAGTAACACTACGGATGAGATAAGATAAGATCCAACCGCCTACCACACTATAAAAAGACAAGATAAGTCCAGAAATGATGACTCCTAAATATCCGATAACCTTCCAGTTTGAGTTAGGAGCAAGAATTTTATAAGAGGTGATTGCATCCTTTTGTGTATTTCTACCAATAATAAACTCAGCAATAAGGATCGGTGCACCGATGAATATAGTTAACAATAAAAAAAGAAGGAAAAAGAGTCCTCCGCCATTTGTTCCTGCCATATATGGGAATTTCCAAATGGCTCCGAGACCAATTGCAGAACCAGCTGCTGCAAGAATAAAGCCAATCTTTGATGTCCATTGCTCATGTGTTTTCATTACTGTTTTTCCACCTACTATTAAAAGATATTTTCCCATAATACTATATTTTCGGACTATTGTGTAGTAAATTTTTTTGAATAAGATGTGACATTGTGATATAATCTTATATTGCGTATAAAAAAGATAAATAAACTATATTTAGGAGTGTTTCTATGTCAGAGAAAATTGAAGTTGGAAGTGTTGTTACAGGTAAAGTTACGGGAATTCAAGCATACGGTGCGTTCGTTGCACTTGATGAAAATACTCAAGGGTTAGTTCATATTTCAGAAGTTACACACGGATTTGTTAAAGATATTAACGAGCACCTTAAAGTAGGAGATGAAGTTCAAGTAAAAGTTCTTTCTGTCGATGAGAATGCTGGGAAAATCGGTCTTTCTATCCGAGCGACTGTAGAAGCACCTGAAGCACCAGTAGCTGCACAAAAGGCAGCAGCAAAGAAACCAAGAAAGCGTACAGCTGCAGCTGCTATCAAGCAAGATACAGAAGCACCACAAGGCTTTAACACACTAAAAGATAAGCTACAAGAGTGGATTGAGCAATCACAAAGATAATAAGGAACTATAGTGTGGGAGAAATTCTCCCACTTTTTTTTATGTTTTTTCTCGAGGAAGGACATAAGTTATTCTTTTAAGATACACTAAGATAAGGTAGTTTTTTCACCATGATTGAATCTGATCGGAGGTAAAAAATATGGCGAGTAAGTCACAAGAAGTCATTGAGCAAACGGAAAAGTTTGGGGCTAATAATTATCACCCGCTACCGATTGTTATTTCTAAAGCAGAAGGTGTTTGGGTGGAGGATCCTGAAGGGAACAAATATATGGATATGCTTAGCGCGTATTCAGCTGTGAACCAAGGTCATCGTCATCCGAAAATTATTGAAGCATTAAAGGAACAAGCGGATCGGGTAACGCTGACCTCACGTGCGTTTCATAATGACCAGCTTGGACCATGGTATGAAATGATTTGTGAAATGACCAATAAAGAAATGGCATTGCCAATGAACACGGGTGCGGAGGCGGTGGAAACAGCGGTTAAGGCAGCCCGGCGGTGGGCGTATGATGTGAAGGGTGTAGAAGATGATCAAGCAGAGATTATTGCATGCTTAGGAAATTTTCACGGACGAACAATGACGGCGGTTTCTTTATCCTCTGAAGATGAGTATAAGCGTGGATTCGGACCGATGTTACCAGGAATTAAGCTCATTCCATACGGAGACATGGAAGCATTAAAAGCTGCCATTACTCCAAATACGGCTGCCTTCTTGATCGAACCTATCCAAGGTGAAGCAGGCATTGTCATTCCGCCTGAAGGATTTATGCGTGCTGCTTTTGATCACTGTAAAGAAAACAATGTCCTATTTATTGCCGATGAAATTCAAGCTGGTCTGGCACGTACGGGGAAAATGTTTGCTTGTGAATGGGAAGGCATCGAGCCAGACATGTATATTTTAGGAAAGGCACTGGGTGGGGGCGTATTCCCAATCTCTTGTGTCGTCGCAAACAAAGAAGTTCTCGGCGTCTTTAATCCAGGGTCACACGGATCCACATTCGGTGGTAACCCGATGGCCTGTGCGGTTTCCGTTGCTGCTTTACAAGTACTGACGGAAGAGAAGTTAGCCGAACGTTCTCAGGAGCTTGGGAGCTATTTTCTATCAAAATTACAAGAAATCAAGAACCCAATCATTAAAGAAGTTCGCGGTCGCGGTCTGTTTATTGGTGTAGAACTAACCGTCCCGGCTAGAAAATACTGTGAGCAGCTAAAAGAAGAAGGACTGTTATGTAAAGAAACACATGACACTGTGATTCGTTTTGCTCCACCACTAGTAATTAGCAACGAAGACCTTGACTGGGCGATTGAACGAATTAAGAAAGTATTAAGCTCATAAAAAAATCCTTGCACTTTTTGGGTGCAAGGATTTTTTAAAATTAGCGAGTTGGTCTTGGTTCTGGGTCTCTCACTGTTTGTTCATTTGGTTTAAAGAGGAGGCCAAGATTTAATAATCCGGCGATACCAACTAATCCGTAGATAATTCTAGAAAGAGCAGAACCTTGTCCGCCAAAGATAGCTGCTACTAGGTCAAATTGGAAGAATCCAATTAGTCCCCAGTTGATAGCTCCGATAATGGTAAGTACTAGTGCAATACGTTGAATGGTACTCATGCTTTTTTCCTCCTTAGGATGGTTTGTTTATATAGTTTATCTATATAAAGTTACACAATCTTATCGTTTGATTGTTGCTGCCCTTTTATGCATTTTCAAGTAAGAATTTTGGAGTCTATTTTTTTGCATTACCTCTCTTTTTGGAACATAATAAAGATTGAATAGGAGGATGAAGTATGGATAATTTTACATTTTTTAATCCGACGAAATTGATTTTTGGTAAAGACACTGTCGAACAATTGAAGGCTGAAGTACCTCGATATGGCAAGAAAGTGTTACTTGTTTATGGAGGGGGAAGCATTAAACGAAATGGCCTATATGATCAGGTCTTGTCATTGTTAAAAGAAGTAGATATTGAGGTATTTGAGTTACCAGGTGTAGAACCTAACCCTCGTATCTCTACCGTGAAAAAGGGAGTAGAAATCTGCAGAAATGAAGGCATTGATTTTCTATTAGCCGTTGGCGGTGGAAGTGTGATCGACTGTACAAAAGCGATTGCTGCAGGTGCGAAGTATGAAGGTGACACATGGGATCTTATGACTCGAAAAGCCGTTGCCAAGGAAGCGCTTCCGTTTGGTACGGTACTAACTTTAGCTGCTACAGGCTCCGAGATGAATTCAGGATCTGTTATAACCAACTGGGAAACAAAAGAAAAATATGGATGGGGCAGTCCAGTCACTTTCCCGCAATTCTCTATCCTTGATCCTGTCAATACATATACGGTTCCAAGAGATCAAACAGTTTACGGTATTGTGGATATGATGGCACATGTGTTGGAGCATTATTTCCATTTAACTGAAAGCACAGAACTTCAAGATCGTATGTGTGAAGGATTACTACTTACCGTCATGGAGGCAGCACCTAAGCTTCTTGAAGATCTTGAAAGCTATGAACATCGAGCAACTATTCTTTATAGTGGAACGATGGCACTAAACGGAATGCTTTCTATGGGATACCGTGGAGACTGGGCAACTCATAATATCGAGCACGCAGTTTCAGCTGTATACGATATCCCACACGGTGGAGGTCTTGCAATTCTATTCCCTAACTGGATGAAGCATAACTTAAAAGTGAAACCAGAACGCTTTAAGAAGCTTGCTGTTCGCGTATTTGGAGTAAATGCAGAAGGCAAAACAGACGAGGAAGTAGGTTTAGAAGGAATTGATCAACTTCGTAAGTTCTGGAACTCCATCGGTGCACCATCACGCTTGGCGGACTACGAGATTGACGATAGCCAAGTCGAAGTGATGGCTGACAAAGCAATGGTATACGGCGAATTCGGAAACTTTACAAAGTTAAACAAAGAAGATGTCATGGCGATTTACCGCGCTTCTTTATAAAAATAAAACACGTGCAATTTTCGTAATTGCACGTGTTTCATTTTTTATCGGGTGGAAATACTACGGTAAGAAGGTGGGTTTTTGAGCATTTCTTAACAATTAACACATTTGTTCAAAATGTTTACGCTTACATAAGTAGACAGTTCTTGATTCCTTAACCAGCTTTCGATAAAGTGATATAGTAAACAACAAATCATTGGAGGATCATTCATGACACACGTTCGTTTTGATTACTCAAAAGCACTTAGTTTTTTTGGGGAACATGAAGTTACTTATTTACGTGATTTTGTAAAAGTTGCTCATCATTCATTACATGAAGCAACAGGAGCTGGAAACGATTACCTAGGTTGGATTGACCTTCCAGTTAATTACGACAAAGAAGAATTTGCACGCATCCAAAAAGCAGCAGAAAAAATCAAGCAAGACTCTGATGTTCTATTAGTTTGTGGAATTGGTGGTTCTTACTTAGGTGCACGCGCTGCCATTGAAATGCTGCAACACAGCTTTTACAATGCATTGCCAAAGGAAAAGCGTAGCACTCCACAAATTATCTTCATCGGAAACAACATTAGTTCTACATACATGAGAGACGTGATGGATCTTTTAGACGGAAAGGATTTCTCCCTTAACGTCATTTCTAAGTCTGGTACAACTACAGAGCCAGCTATCGCTTTCCGTATTTTCCGCAAGCTTTTAGAAGAAAAGTACGGAGTAGAAGAAGCGAAGAAGCGTATTTATGCAACAACTGACAAAGCAAGAGGCGCATTGAAAACGCTAGCTACTGAAGAAGGATACGAATCATTCATCATTCCTGATGATGTAGGTGGTCGTTATTCTGTTCTAACGGCTGTAGGATTACTTCCGATTGCTGCAAGTGGGGCAGATATCGAAGCAATGATGAAAGGTGCAGCAGCTGCACGCGATGATTTCGGAAGCTCTGAGCTAGAAGAAAACCTAGCATACCAATATGCAGCAGTTCGTAACGTTCTTTACAACAAAGGGAAAACAATCGAAATGCTGATTAACTATGAGCCAGGATTGCAGTATTTTGCAGAATGGTGGAAGCAACTGTTTGGAGAAAGCGAAGGAAAAGACCAAAAAGGAATTTACCCTTCTTCTGCAAACTTCTCAACAGATCTACACTCTTTAGGTCAATACGTTCAAGAAGGTCGACGTGACCTATTTGAAACCGTTGTCCTTGTTGAAAATCCTCGTCATGAGCTAACGATTGAAGAAGCTGACAGTGATTTAGATGGATTAAACTATCTTGCTGGACAAACCGTTGACTTTGTTAACAACAAAGCATTTGAAGGAACATTGCTTGCTCATACAGACGGCGGAGTTCCAAACTTAGTGGTGACGATTCCACAAATGGATGCTTACACATTCGGTTACCTTGCATACTTCTTTGAAAAAGCATGTGCAATGAGCGGATACCTACTTGGTGTAAATCCATTTGACCAGCCTGGTGTAGAAGCATACAAAGTAAACATGTTCGCATTATTAGGCAAACCTGGATTCGAAGAGAAGAAAGCAGAGCTTGAGAAGCGTTTATAATTAAAAAAGTGTTAGTCAAAGGAGATTTTCTCTCTTTTGACTAACACTCTTTTTTTTGTGAGAAACTAAAAGAAAAAGGGGGATGGCTATGATTCAAATTCCTTCACAGATTGAAGGTAAGCACTTTGATTTGTATAAGCTAGAGCAATTATTGAAGCCGCTTGGTTATACGATTGGCGGTAATTGGGACTATGATCACGGATACTTGGATTATAAAATTGACGATGAAAAAGGGTATCAATTTTTAAGGGTTCCGTTTCGAGTCGTTGATGGACAACTTGACGCAAGAAATTGTACGGTAGCGATTGAAAGACCATTCTTGCTATCGCATCTGTTTCAAGATGACCTAGACGACCATGCATATATTGGGAATGCATCTGCATCCTTTGACCAGTTTCAGGAACCGGTGGATAAAGACGCAAGCGTTCCTGAAAAATTTGTAGATATCGGTAAGGCACTCGTTCAAGAACTCGAACAAATTCTTATTGACTAAGACTGTCAATAATTAGTAACTCATCCTGTTTTTCAATAACGGTTTCTTGAGGAGGATTCACCATTGTGTTTTCTCCTCTTTTAATGCCGATTAAAAGCTTTCCATCTTTAAGTAAATTCCCATTCGCGGTATAAAATGATTGAGAGACATAGTCATTACTTGGATGGAAGTGAACTCTACTACCGTGAAGTTCATCAAGTACCTCAACAAAAGTCGATACAACTCGATCGGTGGCAATGCAATTAGTCATAATATAACTCATCATCCGGTTGGATTGAATAATCTCGTCAGCTCCAGCTCTTTTCGCATTTGCCATCTGTTCACGGGTAAGAACTTCTACAATGGCAGTAATGTTGGGATTTAGGCCTTTGATGGTCAGTAACGCAAGAATCGTATTCATGTCCGCATCAAGCTCATCCTTGTGTTGGTCGGCTGTAATAAGGACCTTTTCGGCTGTAGCAATATTTGCTTTTATTAAGACATGATCTTGAGAAGCCCTTCCTCTAATAAAGTGCACCTTTGCATCCATAATTGGATTGGATTCTAAGGTTTCATCGATTAAAATAATATCTGTAAATTGGTCGAGTGTTCGAATTGTTTGAATAATTTCTTTTGACCGTTCATTCCATCCAATGATAATCAAATGTTTATCTCCTCTAAAATGAACTTTTCCTTCTAAATAATTGTTTTGCCTAGATACGGCCGTTGTAGCAAGCGTAATAAAATAGGTGGATAAGAATCCAGCGCCCACAAAAATGAGGAGAATTCCTACGATTCTTCCCAAAAATGTTTCTGGAGAATAGTCTCCATATCCAACAGTTGATGTAGTAATGACGGCCCACCAGATTCCTTCGAAGACAGTAGGAAAACTGTCTGGCTCAATGATATGGATTATAATTCCAAAAAAAAGAACGAGTAAAATGGCCATGGTTAATATTCGGACAAGCGTTGGCAATCGTAAAAAACTAGTATAAATTCGGTGGTGCATACCCTCACCTCTCGGTAGTCTCTCTAAAAGTATAGACCATATCGATTGGTATTAAACTCGAAGAAAGACCCTCAGGGATGAGGGTCTTAATCTTATTTTTGTTTAGCCGCAGCCAATGCCCTATTCACATCAATTAATCCTTCGCCAAAGTATTCATCTTTCCCAACTTCTCCAATGTCATAGCTGGAAGAACGAATAATGTCCATAACTTCCTTATTGGATAAAGTCGGATTGGTAGATAAAATTAATCCAGCTAATCCTGTCACATGTGGAGACGCCATGGATGTCCCCGAAAGGGCAGCATATTGGTTTTGGAAATAGGTGCTTGGAATATCAACACCTGGTGCGACTACATCGATATAATTTCCATAGTTTGAGAAAGAGGCGCGTTCTCCTGAATAACCAATCGCTGATACGCTTAGTACTTGATCAAAGGCTGCAGGGTAACTTGGTTGGTTCGTATTGTCATTACCTGAGGCTGCAATAAGAACGACCCCTTTATCGTATGCATATTGAATGGCTTCTTTTAATACGGTAGCCGGTTGATAATTGCCTAAGCTTAGATTAATTACATCGGCTCCATGGTCTGTGGCCCAGACAATGCCTTTTGCAATATCGAACGTATAACCATAACCGTCCTTCGCTAATGTTTTTACGGGCATAATTTGATTGTACCATGTGATTCCAGCCACTCCCTCGTGATTATTTGTCTCAGAAGCGATGATGCCTGCAACATGTGTCCCATGACCATTATCGTCATCTGGGGTAGCCTTCTCATCGATCGCATTGTAGCCTTCTACCAACTTATGCTTTAAATCCGGATGATCCAAATCGACCCCTGTATCCACAACCGCGATCACGACATTTTTATCTCCCTTTGAAATATTCCACCCTTTTTCTGTTTCGATTACGGGAAGATTCCATTGGTACTGCTCTTGATAGTAAGTGTCATTTGGGACAACGGCTTCATTTTGTAAAAGAATGAAGTTCGGTTCGGCATACTCCACTTCCTCTAACCCACGGAAGTAAAGGAGCATTTGGTGTGTCGTTTTGGAATTAGAACGGAACATGTATAGGTTGGCTAATTTGTCACTTTTACTTGCGTCAATCTCTTTGTTAATTTGAGCAAGCCGTTCATCACTAATCTCTGTTTTAAATTTAACGGTTGCTTCGTGCTCATAGTAATGACTTTGATCGTCTTCATTATGGTTAATAATTTGAACTTCTGAATGATGATTAAGTTTTGAAACTAAGCGGTTGTTCGATGGATCATTATTTAGATGCATGAGTCTGGATGTTGGTTCTTGAGAAGGTTCAACATTCACTTTTCGCATATCTATCGTATTTCGATCGAGCGTTCTTATTTCTCGATCGGGCATCATTCGAGCAACCCCTATAATCAACAACAAGGCTAATCCAATAAGCATAAGCGGTCTTGTTCTTCGAAACATCCTTCTCACCTCATCGTTTATTTCCTACTATTAGGATGTTCAGTCACCCGCCTAGTATTGATGGTAATTTTAAGGAAACAAGAATCATACATAAATCTCGAGGAAAACAGTAAAAATGTACGTATGTGCCAGATAAAGGAGGGAAACGAATGAACAAGCCATTAGCTTATTTAAGAGAAATTTTATCGAATTATACGGATCGATCTGACACAGCTGAATTCATATTCAATAAGATAGAGCAAGGGAATTTTTCAAGTGAAGAAAGCTTTGCTCGAAGCTTATCTGATGAAGAAAATAATTTTTTAAACAGTATTTTGCCGGAAGAAATTAAGCATGCGAACAATGAAGATGATGATACTCGTGCAAAGCAATTAAACGAAGTGTTTGAACAACTCTTTTAACAAGGAGAAAAAGGACAATGAAATCATTGTCCTTTTTCATCTCTCTCTAGAGCTTCTTCCGTATAAGGGTCATGCTCCACCGCCGGAAGATCACCAAAGGTTGTCATAATGCCTTCTTCATCGAGTTCCTCTTCATACTTTTCATGTTGTTTATTTGGATAGACAGTAACATGCTTTCCAGTAATATCAACACCGACAAAGTTTTCGTAATCTTCCACATAGCCAACATTTTCTTGGGATTCAATATACATGTCATCATAATGATCCACTTGCTCAACTAAATCAGAAGGGCTCTCAGATGTTCCGTAGCTTGCCACATCCTGCCATGAATCTTCCGCATCATACGAGACATTTTCATCGGTCTCATCCATATCAAATTTTCCAAAAGGAGGCATTAATACGCCCTCTTCAATCGGTCTTTCGTGAGAAGTCACTTTATCTGGAGTATGCTCAATGCAATAAAGTGTATTGGGAAGAGCTTCTAAACGCTCCACTGGGATCTCTTTATGACATACCACACATGTACCATATGTTCCGTTTTTGATGGCTTCTATGGCTTCAAGAGTATTGCGATATTCCAATCGATAATGTTCGTTAAGGGCGAGATCTTTTTCTCGTTCATATAATTCGGTTCCAGCATCACCAGGGTGGTTGTCGTAAACAGAAAGTTCACTTACCGAATCGGAAAGACTTCGTTGCAAATTGAAATGATCATTGTTTTCAAATTCCTCTTCTATCTGTGCTTTACGGTCTTCTAACATTTGCTTAAATTGCTGTAGTTGTTGACTTGATAGCATCTCAACCAATCCTTTCGCTGGTCTGGTACAAGTTTTAGTATTTACTGATACATGTAGGAACATAAAAGGTAAAATGTGCTTAGAAAAAAATGTCGAATCGTCTCCTAGTTCTCCCGAAAAGTTTGATATAATTAGTTGGGTATGGAAGGGAGAACTGAAAATTGGGAAATAGGGAATTACTAAAAAAGAATTTAAAAAGTAGATCATTTCGGTTAAACCTACTGTTCTTTGTTATATTTTGTCTATTTACACTTCTCATTATCCGTTTAGGATTAGTACAAATCGTATTCGGGGAATCATATAGTAAAGAAGTTTCAAGACTTGATGCAACGGTTGTGAGTTTGCCAGCACCACGGGGCAAAATGTATGATCGACATGGACAAGTAATTGTCGATAATGAAGGAATGGATGCTGTCGCCTTTTCAGAAGAACCAGGAATGACAACTGAAGATAAAATCGAAGTAACACGAAAACTTGCAAAACTATTAAGCTTAGAAAAAGAGAGTTATAAAGAAAGAGATTTAAAAGATTACTGGTTAGCGGCTTATCCAGATGAAGCGGAAAAGCTTTTAAAAGAAAAAGAACTTTCGCTTACAGGGAAAGAACAATATGCCCTGCAAATTGAACGTGTTCCTGAAAAAGCTGTGAAAGAAATAGAAGAAAAAGAGCTTGAGGAAGCCATTATTTACAAGCGCATGACAAGTGGCTATATGTATGAAATCCAAACGATTAAATCTGAGGGTCTCACTCTTGAAGAGATGGCAACCGTCTCAGAAAATCTCAGCTATCTTCCGGGTGTAGAAATTATTACAGATTGGAATCGTATTTACCCATATGGTGAAATGTTAAAGCCGGTTTTAGGCAGCGTAACAACAGCCAAACAGGGAATATTAGAAGAAAGAAGCAATTATTACTTGTCTAGAGGCTACTCGCGTAACGACCGAGTGGGAAAAAGTTATCTAGAATACCAATACGAAGAATTACTGCATCCGAATAAAGGTCAAAAGAAATACGTAACCGACCGAAGTGGAAATGTGGTTGATGAAGTAATCGTTTCTGAAGGATCAAGAGGAATGGATTTACGCTTAAGCATCAATGCAGACTTACAAAAGGAAGTCGAAAAGATTCTAGAAGAAGAAATTCGGGATGCAAAAGCAGGAAAAGGGAATCACCTCCTTGACCGAGCGTTCGTGGTTATGATGCACCCGTATACTGGTGAAGTGTATAGCATTGCTGGAAAAATGGTGAATCAGGAAAATAAGAGCGAGCTACTCGACTACTCTGTTGGAGCGTTTGCGAGTCAGTATGAAATGGGATCGACAGTCAAAGGAGCAACCGTTCTCGCTGGATATCAAACAGGAGCCATTAAGCATGGTTCATACTTCTACGATTCACCGATCCTTCTAAAAGGGGCAAAACCAAAGTCGTCATGGAAAAACTTTGGAAGCTTGAATGACTTAAAAGCGCTAGAAGTATCCAGTAACGTGTACATGTTCCATACCGTTATGAAAATGGCAGGCGTAAATTATGTGGCGAATTCTCCTATATCCGTTCAACAAGAGGATTACACAAGATTAAGAAACATTTATAAGCAATTTGGTCTCGGTGTATCAACGGGAGTGGACCTTCCGAATGAAGCAACAGGATTCCAAGGGAACCCAGATAATCCTGGATTGCTACTCGACATGGCCATTGGTCAGTACGATACGTATACACCGCTTCAAATGGCACAATACGTCTCAGCGATTGCAAATGGCGGTATGCGTGTGAAGCCTCATCTTGTGGCGAGTGTCCATGAACCTATTAGTGAACAAGGACTAGGGCCAGTCGTTCAGAACATTAAGACGGAAGTATTAAATCGTGTATTAAACACAGATGAAGATTTGGCTCGTGTTCGTGAAGGGTTTTACCGAGTAGTCAATGGATCAAATGGTACGGCCAAAGGCTCCTTCACCATGGACGTATCAGGGAAAACAGGAACGGCACAAACCTATTATTATGGTCCTGACCGTTCGAAGTGGGGACAAGCAACCTATAACCTGACGTTTGTTGGTTACTATCCATCTGAGAATCCTAAAGTAGCGTTCTCCGTCGTCGTTCCATGGGCGTCCAATGACAAACACCCAGTAAACAAACACATTGCTAATCGGGTGGTTGAAGCGTTCATTAAATATGAAGAACAACGAGCGATAGAAATACCTACAGATGTGGAAGGCGAAGAAGCATTGTTAACAGAAGCACAATAAAATGATGAGAAACCTAGATTCGGTTGGATCTAGGTTTTTTGCCTTTGAAAAAATATTGTTTGAATAATCTTACAATGTTGTGTTAGGATAAAATCATACAAAATAACAAACAGCGTTGCGTAATAAGAAACAGACTATTTTTCATAGGGAGGAAAGAGAATGTCTATTTATGTAACAAAGGGGAAATTAAAGATTGCCGCAGAGCTTTATCATTTCTTTCAAAAGGAAGCGCTGCCACAAACACAGCTCGATGAAGAATCCTTTTGGGAGGGGCTTTCAGAACTGGTCCATGATTTAACACCGAAGAATGAAGCGCTTTTAAGAAAAAGAGATGAACTTCAACAGCAAATCAACACATTCCATAAACAACAAGCATCCTTCACACCTGAGTCCTACAAAAACTTCTTAACGGAGATCGGCTATTTAGAACAAGAAGTACCTGATTTTGAAGTAACAACAGAAAGTGTAGATGAAGAAATTAGCCTTCAAGCAGGTCCTCAGCTTGTTGTTCCAGTTGATAATGCCCGATATGCACTAAATGCGGCCAATGCAAGATGGGGAAGTTTGTATGACGCCCTTTATGGAACGGATGTTATTAGTGAGGAAGGTGGAGCATCAAAAGCAGGAGCTTATAATTCTATCCGTGGAGAAAAAGTAATCTCTTTTGCAAAGCAATTTTTAGATCAAACGGTTCCCCTTCAGGAAGGTTCCCATTCAGACGTAACTAATTATCATATTTCTGAAGGCCAGTTAATCATGACCTTAACAAATGGAAATAAGACACAGCTGATGAACCAACAGCAATTCGTCGGATACCAAGGTGGAACGGAAAATCCATCAGCAATCTTGTTGAAAAATAACGACCTCCACTTTGAAATCCAGATTGATCGCCAATCACCCATCGGTGCGTCAGATGCGGCTGGTGTAAAAGATATTGTCATGGAATCGGCCTTAACCACCATTATGGACTGCGAAGATTCCGTTGCTGCAGTAGATGCAGAAGACAAAGTACGTGTGTACCGAAATTGGCTAGGATTAATGAGAGGGGACTTAACTGCCACCTTCCAAAAAGGATCGACTACAATCACACGGAGCCTACAACCTGACCGAGAGTATATGAGTCCAACAGGAAATTCATTCACATTAAAAGGTCGTTCCCTTATGTTTGTTAGAAATGTCGGTCATTTAATGACGACCAACGCCCTATTAGATCAAGCAGGAAATGAAGTGCCAGAAGGGATCATGGATGCCGTGATCACCAGCTTAATTGCAAAGCACTCTCTTTTAGGAAATGGCTCCTACCAAAATTCCTCTAAGGGCTCTATCTATATTGTAAAACCAAAAATGCACGGGTCTGAGGAAGTCGCTTTTGCCAATGAATTATTCAATCGAGTCGAGGACTTAATCGATGTTCCGAGGAACACGATAAAGATTGGGGTAATGGATGAAGAAAGACGTACGAGTCTCAATTTGAAGAATTGCATACATGAAGTAAAGGAACGAATTGTGTTTATCAATACCGGATTCCTTGACCGTACGGGAGATGAAATTCATACCTCCATGGAAGCTGGACCGATGATACGAAAAAATGAGATGAAAACATCCACCTGGCTTCAAGCCTATGAAAAGTCCAATGTGTCAACAGGACTATCTGCGGGTCTTCAAGGAAAAGCGCAAATTGGAAAAGGAATGTGGGCAATGCCGGACTTGATGGCTGAGATGATGAAACAAAAAATAGGGCATTTGAATGCAGGTGCAAACACGGCGTGGGTTCCGTCACCGACGGCCGCCACTCTGCATGCTCTTCATTATCATCAAGTCCATGTAGGTTCAGTTCAAGATGAGCTGAAGCAAAAACTAGAAAGCTATAAAGATGAAATTTTAAGAATTCCAGTGGCAACAGATAGAAGCTGGAGTAAAGAAGAAATTCAAGCAGAGCTAGACAATAATGCACAAGGAATACTAGGATATGTAGTGCGTTGGGTCGAGCAAGGGGTCGGCTGTTCTAAAGTTCCAGATATCCATCATATCGGCTTAATGGAAGACCGAGCAACATTAAGAATTTCAAGTCAACATATGGCCAACTGGCTACATCATGGAATTTGTACAGAGGAACAGGTATTAGAAACCATGAAGCGGATGGCAAAAGTAGTGGACGAACAAAATGGCGGAGATGGAAATTACCGGCCAATGTCTGAAAGATACGAGGACTCTGTTGCCTTCCAAGCAGCATGTGAGTTAGTGTTTAAAGGATACGAACAGCCGAGCGGGTACACTGAACCCATTTTACATCGTCGAAGAATTGAAGCAAAAAGAAAATTTGCCCATCAAAGATAATCAACCGATCAGGGCGTGAGGTGAAGAAAATGGAAAGAGACAATATGGTCAAATCGGTGAGTCGCGCCCTTGATATTATTACCCTTGTTTCTATGAAAAAAGAAGGTCTTGGCGTAACAGAAATCGCCAATCAGATGGATATTAATAAAAGTTCCGTCTACCGTATTCTAACGACGTTGGCGCAATACGGGTATATTGAGCAATATGCTGATAGTGGTCGTTATCGGCTGGGTTATACCTTTTTGGATATTAGCTCCAAGCTTTTAGATTCCATCGATATCCGAACAGAAGCAAAGCCATACTTACAAGAGCTAGGAAAGGTGACTCATGAGGTGATCCACTTAGTGGTTTATGATCATGATGAAGTCGTTTATATTGAAAAATTTGAAGGTACAGAAACACTTCGTATGCACTCAAAGGTGGGAAGACGAGCACCTATGCACTGTACAGGAGTAGGGAAAGCCATTTTAGCCTACTTACCGACTAGCACCACTGAGGAGATTATTGAACGAAAAGGCTTACCTGCTCATACAAAATATACCATTACCGATCGTGAAAATTTTCTATCTGAATTAGAAGCAGTTAAACAAAGAGGGTATGCTTTAGATTTGCAGGAAAATGAAGTGGGCATCACATGCATTGCCGTTCCCATTTTCGACCATGCCGGGAATCCAGTGGCAGCGTTAAGTGTATCGGGCCCAACGATTCGAATGACGGACGAACGAATGGAAGAATTGAAACCACATGTTCTTGAAACAGGTGCAAACATTTCAAGACGGTTAGGATATCGATAAAAGTTGAGCTTCAGGAAACGTTTGAAATCGAGTAACTAGCAAATAAGCGGAGATTTTCCGGTTAGATGCAAAATGGAGCTCATTTTAGGGTAAATAAGGGGAGAGTTTCCACTAATGCAGTGCAAATTCCCCCGTTTTCGAAATTTTCGAGCCAATTGGCGGAATCTCTCCGTTTATTTAAGCCTTTTTTAAAAAAATTATTAAGTTAAGCGGAATTTCTCCGCCTATTCATCAGCTCACGTTTGCTATGTCAATTTCTTAGAAACGTGAAAAGACGTATGACCAATTCATACGTCTTTTCCTGTGTCTTTTAATAAGAAAGTAACAGCCCTTAGTTATCAGTAGGTATTACTCAGCTTTTGCAGCTTCTAAAGAAATAGAAAACTTCACTTTATCCCCAACAAGAACTCCGCCTGTTTCAAGAGCAGCGTTCCAAGTTAGACCGTAATCACTACGGTTTACTGTACCTTCTGCACTGAAACCAACTTTTTCATTGCCCCAAGGATCTTTACCTTGACCCTCGAAAGTGACTACAAAAGTTTCAGATTTTGTTACGCCGTGAAGAGTAAGGTCTCCAGTTACGTTGTACTCATCTTCGTCTTTTCTTTCAATTGAAGTAGATTTGAAAGTCATAGTTGGATAGTTTTCTACATCAAAAAAATCAGCAGAACGAAGGTGGTTGTCACGATCCTCATTACGAGTATCAATGCTTGCTACATCTACGTTAAATACGATGTTTGCAGTAGTTAAATCAGTTGGATCTGCTTCGATTTCTGCGTCGAACTTATGGAATGCACCATTTGTTTTAGCGATCATCATATGTTTGATTGAAAAATCTACGTTGCTGTGTGCTGTGTCAACTGCCCATTTTGCTTTTGTCATTTTAATATACCTCCAATAGTTTTTGTTTCAGTTCATATATCTTGAATTAAATATATTTTATTTCGAAGTAATTATATGATAGGGATCAAACCTTTGTCAATAAATAAATTTTCAAATAAATAAAAACAGTTTGCGCTACGAACGCAAACTGTTTTTAGTAAAAGTAATATCAATCAAAAGGATCTCCGAACGGCTCCCAATCCGGAGCGGTGGACCCCAAAAGCCAAAGCCTGAGGAGACGAATGCATGAAGTTGACTTTTCTTCAAATATCCCCAATCAAGCTCGAAAATTCTTTTAGTTATCAAGTGGTTCGGTGCCATCTGTCCACGATGAGTATGTCCAGACAACATTAAATCGGCTCCGTGCTCTGCTGCTTGAACAAGTTCTAGTGGTTGATGATCCATAATAAAGATGGGCTTTGTCTCATCTAAGCTATCTAGCAGGTTTTCAATGTGTTTACGGTTACGATCGGTCTTATCTTTTCTCCCAACGAGCTGTATACCGCCTTCAAGGACAACTGTCTCGTCCATTAAGATAGGAATTCCAATACGCTGCATTTCTTCTACATACAAGGGAATTCCGCCACCATAATATTCATGATTTCCTAACACCCCGTATACACCATATGTAGCAGATAGCTTTTCCATAATGGAACCGAATCCTTTTTGAATAAAAGGCTCAGGGTCATCATCTATAATATCTCCTGGTAACAGAATTAGATCGGGCTGTAGTGAATTCACTTCTTGAACCAATCGATTTGCGTGAGTTTTACCGGATAAATGGCCAAAGTGCATATCGGAGGCCATGACGACCCGAAGAGAGGAAAATGAAGCTTCTTTATCTATTTCAATCTCATGCTCCCGAATCACAGGATTATAGGCGTTGAATGTACCAAGTCCTAAAATACCGATCATCACCAAGAGGACAACGGTACCTACTCAAAAAATTACGCTGTTAGGTGAAAAGCCAGCAAAAATAAATAACCAACCGATAAAATCAGCAATTGGAAGAAGCAACAAGGTGTATTGAATAATTCCGAACCAATAAGAACCTATATATTTGAGAACTAATAATTGTTTAAAAAATCTCGCTAGAACATAGCTGTAGGATAATAGAAAAATAACAGCAACAACGATTCCGAAAATTTCTATAGAAAAAGTGGACTGTAACCACAGATGTACATTCCAGCTGATATAAAAGGTGAAGACGCTATATAAAATAATCGTTAGGACAAGCCTACTGTACATGGCTGTTTTCAAAGTATTCTACTCCTATTCATGTGTGACAAGGCGCTTACAAAGTGAAGCCTGGATTCCTTGTTTTTGCAGCTTTTCAACAATTTGCGCACTCGTTAATCGTTTACTTATTATCATTGTTTCACGAACTGCCTGTTTTACTACCTCATTTAGCTTCATCTTTACCCCTCATTTCATATGACTATATGGTCAGGATAAGTATATCTTTTAAATGACTAACTGGTCAAACTGGGTAAAAAATGTTCAATCTCTGAACGTTTATTTTCTTGAATAATATTCTGAAATGAGATTTTTATAGTGATCTAGGCTAGGATAACCACTGAAGTTTGATAGCATTCCTTGAATGACAGGAGCTCGCGGCTTTTCTTTTTCAAGTTCCTCTTTTAATACTTGAAAAGTGACGAGTAGTTCGTCTTCTCCTATTTTATCTATCTCTTCTTCTAAGTTTTTTAATACATTTGATAACGATGGCTGATCAGACGAAAGGAAGAAATGGATGATTTCTTCGACTTTGTCGTTTGTTAAGAAGGGACTGTCCTCATAAATATCCTTCACTATACTATCTGTTCTTTTAAGAATAAACTCAGTAACCTGTTTGATATTAAAATCTGGGGAAGAAAATAATAAAACGCCCATATATGATTTAATCATGCCTTCAAGGATGATCGTTATGTCCCATGAGTACGGTTCAATGTCAAGGCCGTAGATATCAATAATGCTTTGGCGATAGTGTTGATGAGATTCCATTTGCTTCCCTAGTAACAAATGTTTGATTGTTTCATTTCTCGGTATCGCTTGCTCTTTTGTGAGCATAATAAGAAATTCTCTATGCGTAAGAAAATGTGAATATAATGCCATCTGTTGAGAAATAAACTTTTCTCGAGGACTTTGTGAGCTTGTTATTACTTCTGAGAAAGCTTGCTCTATCATCTCAAAATGGTATTGTAAAATAGCTAATAGTAAGTCATCTTTTGATTTAAAGTGTAAATAAAAGGCTCCTTTAGAAATTCCACTTTCTGTTGCGATTTCTTGGATAGATGTGGTTGAAAATCCTTTACTAGCAAAAAGCCTCATGCTTACTTCGATTATTTGCCTATCTTTTTCGTTCATAGAAATACCCCCGTTAAAACAAGTTACGATCATGATTGTCATCTTTTTATTATAAAATTTGAATCTTTATTTATAGTAGTCCGTATTAACACATTGTGAGTACAAACAAGTTGACGACTGACCGATCAGTCAGTTATATTGTAATAGTGATGACTAATTGGTCATTTATTGTTTTATTATAACAAATCACTTGAAATTAATCAAAAGGGGAGAAAAATGGTTGAAAAGTTTAGTTAATTTCGTCCTGAAAAATAAACTTGCTGTGTGGTTATTAACCATTATTGTAACAGCTGCTGGCATATACTCTGGCACAAAGATGAAGATGGAAAGTATTCCAGATGTGTCGATTCCATATTTGATTGTCATGGATGTGTATCCAGGTGCAACGGCTGAACAAGTAATGGATGAAGTATCGATACCGATGGAGCAGACGATTGAGGGGCTTGAGGATGTGAAGGCGGTCTTTTCAAACTCATCTGCAAACGTAGCTCAATTACAAATTGAGTACGACTATGGCGTTGATATGGATGAGAAAAAACGTGAACTTGAATCTGCACTAGATAATATCACGTTACCGGAAGCTGCTGAAGAGCCAACGATTATGGCGCTTAGTATGAATATGATGCCTGTGTTGGCTTTATCCATATCCAGCACAGAGGAAGATATTGTTGAATTATCAACAACGGTTGAAGAAACCATCTTACCAGACATAAACAATATTGATGGTGTTGGATCCACAACCATTACAGGTCAACATATCGAAGAAGTGCAATTCACGTATGACCAAGAGAAGATGGAAGCGCTTGGTTTAACGGAAGATACCGTGAAACAAATGGTTCAAGCAAGCGATATGGCGTTATCACTAGGTCTCCAACAGTATGAAGAAGGAGAAGAAGCGGTAGCCATTGATGGTGATATAAAAACGGTTGATGAACTAAAAGAGATGCTCATTCCTGTAACACCTACGGCAGAAAATCCAACTCCGTTTGTTACATTAGGAGATATCGCTACGATAGAAACAGTTGGAAAAGTACAATCCATTTCCCGTACAAATGGGGAAGAGGCCATTTCTATTCAAATCACAAAAGGCCAACAGGCAAATACAGTTGAAGTAGTTAATGAAATTAAAGACTTAATTGAGGACGAAAAAGAAGCCATTGATGGATTAGTCATTGATGTAACGTTAGACCAAGGAAAACCAATCGAAGACTCTGTTTTCACAATGGTCGAAAAAGCATTATTTGGTGGTTTATTTGCGGTCATCATCATTCTTTTATTCCTGCGTGATGTAAAATCAACACTTATATCCATCGTATCGATTCCAGTGTCAATCTTTATGGCATTCTTGCTATTAAACTGGCTTGATATTACCTTAAACATTATGACTTTAGGTGCTATTACGGTAGCGATTGGTCGTGTGATTGATGACTCAATCGTTGTTGTAGAAAACATCTATAGACGAATGAATTTGGAAAATGAAAAGCTTAGAGGTCGTGCATTAATTCGTGAAGCAACGATTGAAATGTTTAAACCAATCCTGTCATCTACTCTCGTAACAGTGGCGGTATTCGCTCCACTTATGTTCGTAGGTGGGATGGTTGGCGAACTCTTTAGACCGTTTGCGTTAACGATGGCATTTGCCTTAGGTGCGTCACTAATTGTTGCGATTACGATTGTTCCAGCATTATCACATTTCTTATTCCGAAAAAATTTATACGGAGAAAAGAAAGTTAAACAGCACAACGAGGTTGGAAGATTAGCAACATGGTACAAAGGTGTGCTAGCTAAAGCGTTAAATCATAAGATCATTACCTCTCTAATTGCAGTAGTATTACTTGGAGGATCTCTTGCATTAACTCCAATCATTGGTTTTAGTTTTATGGGTTCTGAAGAAGAGAAAACCATTTACCTAACGTACACACCAGCTGCTGGTGAACTTGAGGCAGAATCGCTAGAAAATATTGAAGAAGTTGAACAAGAACTGATGAAACGTGACGATATAGACATTGTTCAAATTTCTTACAACAATAGTGCGTCTACAGACATGTCGGCTATCATGACGGGTGGGGCAAAAGGTGCGTTAATGTACCTGATTTTTGATCCTGACATGAAGGATTTTCCTGAAGTGAAAAAAGAAGTAGAAGATTATGTATTTAATATTGATCATTCTGGTGAATGGAAATCGCAAAATATGGCGATGGGTAGCATGAGTTCAAATGAAGTCAGCTACACATTGTACAGTGAAGATTTAGAAGACTTAAATAAAGCAGTGAACCAAGTGGAAGAGGCACTAAACGATGTTAAAAACTTGGAAGACGTTACATCTGATATGGAAAATCCATATGTGGAGCATGTGTTAAATGTGGATCAACAGGATGTGTTACAATACGGTCTAACCACCGCACAAATTGTTGGAGCACTAGCAAATACAGGTTCTGAAGACGTCTTAACAACCGTAGAAAATGACGGTGAAAAAATTGATGTCATCGTTCAACGTGAAGCAAAAACAGACGCAAAATCAATCGATGAATTGTTGGAAACTCAAATACCAACTGCATTGGGTACGACCATGCCGTTGTCTGAACTTGTAACCGTAGAAGAGGGAACAACCTATAACACATTAGCTCGTAGTGAAGGGGAATACTACTCTACCGTTTCTGGAACAGTAACAACAGATGATGTTTCTGCGGCAACCTCTGCAGCAGACAAAAAGATCGATGAACTTGATTTGCCTAAAGGAGTAACACTTGGAGTTTCTGGGGTAGCGGCGGATATGCAAGAAACGTTCACGCAACTTGGGGTAGCGATGTTGGCAGCTGTACTGATTGTGTACTTCATCTTAGTGGTCACATTCGGTGAAGGGTTAGCGCCATTTGCGATCCTATTCTCTCTACCATTTGCGGTGATTGGTTCCTTCGTAGGATTATGGATAGCTGGTGAGACAATCTCAGTATCCGTAATGATGGGACTATTGATGTTGATTGGTATCGTTGTTACGAACGCAATTGTACTCGTCGACCGTATTATTCATATGGAACGTGAAGGAATGTCGATCCGTGATGCAATCATTGAAGCGGGAGCAACAAGATTACGTCCAATTCTAATGACCGCCATCGCAACAATTGGTGCAATGGTACCGATGGTATTTGGCGCTGGTGGATCTGGCTTAATCTCAAAAGGATTAGCCATCACGGTCATTGGTGGTTTAACATCATCCACACTTCTCACACTAGTGATTGTACCGATTGTATATGAAGTACTTTCAAAGATGTTGAAGAAAAATCGTAAAGAAATTGAAGAGAACTAAGCATTGTTGAAGCCCTCAATCCTTTGATTGAGGGTTTTTTATTTTAGGGGAAGGAATATTTAATATTGTTGTTCTTAATTAAGAACAATTAATGCTATAATAGTAGTAAAGTATGACATGATAAAAGGAGGTGATCTTCTTGAAGAGCTCTTTAAAATACTGGACCATTGTGATGCTAATCGTTGGTCTTCTTTTCCCATCCTCTGCTTTAGCAACATCCAGTTACTCTTATAGTGATTCATCATCAACAACAAAGTCTTTTTTTAGTTTCCTCTTTTCCTTTTCTAGTTCGAAAGGGAGTAACGATTGGGATGACCACTGGGGAGATGAGGATTGGGATAAGGATTGGGACGATGATGACTGGAAAGATTGGGATGGCTGTCTAAGGGAAAAGAAAGATAGTAGCAAATGTATAGAGTCAAAGGACGTTTGGCATGATTGGTACTGCTGGGAAAAAGGAGACCATGATCATGACCATGATGACCACGATGACAAAGATGATTATGATTGGTATGACAAAGACTGGGATGATGACAAAAAATACTCCTGGGGCGATTGGTCATTTTGGAAATGGTGGTAACACAAAACATCCATCCTGAATAAATGCAGGATGGATGTTCTAATAATTCACTTACTTAACCCTCAAAATAAATTCGGATTTTGCTTTTTCCTCACCATTTATAAGAATAGCTAGACCGTGCAAACCTTCATAATGCTTACGTGTACTCAAATTCTTAAATACATGTTCTCGGGTCAAGTGGGTCGTTCCACTTGGATAGGTCTTCTGTGATAAATGAAAAATCTTTCGGGCTTGTTTTCCATTCGCTTTCATAAAATCAATCCCGTATTCAATCCGAAGATTTTGTGATTCAATGGATTCGTTAATAACGTCAAATGAAAACGTTAATGTCTCACCAAGTGACAGTTGATCACATGAAAGAGTGAAATTTTGAACACCTATATTAGCCGCAGATGTGTATCCAAATAGTTGAAGAGTCTCAACATCCCCTTTTTTCAGTAAACTGCGACTAGCATGCTTTAAAATCCAATCGGTGTGCGGATGTTTTCCTCTCCATTCACGAACGATTTGCTTTAACAGGTTGGGGTGATCTTTTGAAATATCGTTTAAATTATTTGCTACAGATTTCCTTACATATAGGGAAGGGTCTTCCTTTAATGTTTCAAGGATAGGTAAGATGGGAGTGGGGTCTTCCTTTAAAGCAGTCAAAACTGGAGCCCAAGGGAGACGCGGACGGCAGCCCTCACTCGCTAATCTTCGTATATGCTCATCCTCGTCTAATGCCCAATGCTGCATTTGAATCATCATTTTTGATTGATCTTTCAAAATAAACGGTCGAACCGCAAACTCAGAACTCGAATATTTAGTGAATTGCTCTAGTGCAAACATTGAGGTTTGCCAATGATCTAGACCGTACACTTCAACAAAATCAGGAAAAAACAAATATTCTACACCCTTGCATTGTGGAGCGATCGTCAGCAATATTTCAATAGAAGAATCATACGGTTGCGGTAAGGACTCTCTTAATGCGAGTGTTATATGGCGAATTCGTTGCTTGAATTCCCGCTGTTCCCATTCGTCATTATAAATAAAGGTTAAAAACTGGTTTTCATCAAAATCCGGATAAGCTGACTTCAATATTTTGATAAATTGGTTAAAAAATGAAGGGCTATATCTATCTTTAATTAACTCTGCCATATAAATCCTCATTTCCATTTTCGTTTCTTACATAATAACAAAAAAACCACCCCACATCAGTGGGATGGCCGAATGTCTAAATTAAGATGCTTTCTGCTCATTCAAAACCGGTTGAACGCGTTCTGCTTTCGGAGCAACATTAAATACAATATTTAATAAAATGGCTGTAATACTACCAGCCACAATTCCATTGTCAGTCAAAATACGGATGCTTGATGGCATTTGAGCAAAAAGGTCAGGAACAGCTGTGACACCAAGACCAATTCCAACCGAACAAGCAATAATTAATAAGTTCTCTTGTGACGCGAAATTTACCTTGCTTAACATTTTAATACCATACGCGATAACCATTCCGAACATCGCAATCATGGCTCCGCCTAGAACAGATGTAGGAATGATCGTTGTTAACGCACCGATTTTAGGGATAAATCCTAATAGAATTAACATAGCTCCCGTTGTATAAATCACATTTTTGCTTTTTACTCCCGTGATTTGTAAAAGACCAACGTTTTGAGAATAAGTAGTGTAAGGGAAAGCGTTAAATAATCCTCCAAGAAGAATCGCTAAACCTTCCGCACGATAGCCATTGGCTAGATCCTTTTCCGTAACTTCCTCTTCACAAATATCACTTAAAGCAAAATATACTCCAGTTGACTCAACCAAACTTACCATCGCAACAAGAATCATCGTTAAAATGGCTGTGATTTCAAATGTTGGCATTCCGAAATAGAAAGGAGTGACCATATGGAACCAGCTAGCTTCAGCTACTGCTGAAAAATTAACCATTCCCATAAACGCAGCAACTACTGTACCTGCTAATAAACCTAAAAGAATCGAAACCGAACGAACAAAACCTGTGAAAAAGCGGTATAAAACAATAATAAAAAGAAGAGTTCCAAAAGCTAAAGAAATGTTCGTCATCGAACCAAAATCAGGGCTTCCTTGACCACCAGCCATGTTGTTAATAGCAACAGGAATTAAGGTAATACCGATAATCGTTACAACTGAACCTGTTACAACAGGTGGGAAAAATCGAACGAGCTTTCCAAAAAACTTCGCAATCAAAACTACGAATAAACCAGAAACTAAGATGGATCCATAGATAGCTGAAATCCCGTATTCTCCACCAATGGCAATCATCGGACCAACAGCTGTAAATGTACAACCAAGAACAACAGGTAACCCGATTCCAAAGAATTTATTTTTCCAGACTTGTAAAAGTGTTGCCACACCGCACATTAAAATATCGATTGAAACTAAGTATGTTAATTGCTCGCCAGTTAATCCAAGTGCTCCCCCAACAATTAGTGGAACAATAACTGCCCCTGCATACATGGCAAGCACATGTTGAATTCCTAAAGAAGTAAGTTTGAACGGATTTGTTTTCATTATACCGATTCCTCCACCTTGTCTTTTACAAATTTGACCTCTCCATTTGAAAGGGACTCTACTCTTGCTAGTGACTCAACCTTCAAGCCTTGTTCTCTTAATTTATTTCCACCAGCTTGGAACGATTTTTCAATGACGATTCCAATTCCAGCAATCGTTGCTCCTGCCTGTGTAACAAGTTCGATAAGACCTAAGGCGGCTTCCCCATTTGCTAAAAAGTCATCAATGATAAGAACGTGATCTCCTTTTTCAATAAACTTGTTAGAAATAGAGATTTCGTTCGACTCTTGTTTCGTGTATGAATAAACAGTGGCCGTTAGTAGATCATCTGTTAATGTAAGAGACTTACGCTTTCTAGCAAAAATAACAGGGATGCCAAGCTTTAATCCTGTCATCACCGAAGGAGCAATTCCTGAAGACTCGAGTGTGAGAATCTTTGTAATACCTTCATTTGCAAAAAGCCTTGCGAATTCCTCACCAATTTCTAGCATGAGCTGAGGATCTATTTGGTGGTTTAAAAACGAATCAACCTTTAAAACAGACTCCGAGAGTACTTTTCCCTCTTGTAAAATCTTATCCTGTAATAACTTCATATGTCCTCCCTAAGAAAGAAAAATAAAAAAGCCTAACTTCATTGCATTCACATCAAATTGAGTGAAGCAATGACCTTAGGCTTTAAAGGCGTGGTTTGCATAGATAAAACAAATATCATAGCAATTCCCATTGCTCACTCATAGTCGAATCATTTACGGTGATTCGGTAGAAACTTGCGAGCCATATTCTCGCTATTATATGAGTGAATCCTATGAAGTTAGTTATTATTATATCACCATTATATTGTAGTTCAATAGAAAAATCACGATTAATTCCGAAAATTTATGGTAAAAAGATGCATTAATATTCGTGTTAAGGGTTTCAATAGTCAGATAAATACGAAAAAATAGCAAACTGTCCATAAAATACGAACAAAGAGGTGCCCGTTTCGGACACCTCAAGTCTATTATTTGGTAACAGTAACAGTTTCTACCTCTAACTCAACTGGTTGCTGTTTATGTTTACTATAGAAAATTCCTGTGGTGAGCAACGAAATGGCTCCGAAAATAAGCACCATGATTTGTAGTCCGACCACATCTAATAAAAAACCGGTACCCAGGAGTACGACCTGAAACATGATTCGATCAAGCATATTTCTGAATGAGAAGAAGCGGCCATGGAAGCTCTTTGGAACCTTTGTTTGAAAAAGCGTAGAAACCGTTGGGTAAAAGCAGCCAACCGCAAAACCAACTATGGCAAAAGAAAGAATGGCAAGTGCCTTGTTCTCAACAAAATATAGTGATATTTGACCCAAACCGATCACGGTTGAAAAAACAAAAATAATGGTAAAAGGAGACCATTTATCATTGAGCCTTTTGATCACAAACGTTCCTAACATAAAGGCGATTCCTTCTGCTGTATATATCAAGCCTTTAATCGAGGAATCATCATGAATTTCACTAATATTGATGACCATCAAATTAAACCCACTTAGAAACAACAAGGGAACAAGGGCCATAATTAGGGTCATCAAGACAACGGGCATTCCTTTGATAACAGGGAGAACATCTTTAAATCCACTAGATCCGTTCGTGTTTAGCGCGGAGTTGGACAACTCCGGCTCTTCCATTTTTAAAAAGAAGGTGAAGACGAGTAAAATGCCGTAAGCAACAAAAGATGCAACATACAACATGGATAAGGGCATAACGACAAGCATGGCGCCCGCCAAAGCCGTACCTAGTACACGTGAAATGGTCGACACATTCATATGTACGCCATTCAGTTGGAGAAGCTGATTTTCTTGAACGATTAAAGGGATAGCTGACTGTAGTGCTGGAAAATAAAAAGCAGCGGAAAGCTGAATGCCAATCATAAATACGACCATCCACCAGACCGAGCCGGTATATAGCGCAAGGAACATAAAGATGACACTAAACATACGGGCAATACCCGAATAAATCATAATTGTTTTTTTACTATACTGATCGGTCATTCTTCCTGCAAGAGGGCCAACAAGAATTCCTGCTAATAAGCCAGTAGCGAGGATAAGAGACTTAAGAAAATCAGAAGGTACCTTCGCTTGCATAAATTCTAAGTTTCCGATAATTCCAGTCCATAATCCAACCCCAGCAATAAACTCGCCAATTAAAATAATCCATACATTCCGATTTTTCCACATCATTTTATAGCCTCTTTTTCATTTAATATATTCTTCATTTAATGAAAAATTTCGTATCTCGAAGATTATTATAGAGGTTTTTGTAAAATCTGTCATGGGTAAAAATGATGGAAACGTATATTGTCACTACAAATAAAACAACAGAGCTCTACACTCTGTTGTAATTTCTTTCAATAATAAAATGGGTTAAATCTCCCCGAAATATGGTTTTTGAGTACTCAATAATGGATCCATCCTCTAAGTACGCATGTGTGTCTAAAGAAAAGCAAGGGCTGCCCACAGGGATTTGCAGCTTTTTCGCTATTTCCTCATCCGGCTGATACAATTCTAAGTTCTCAATGGTTTTACTTACGTGAAGGTCATATTGAGTTTGCAACAGCTTGTACAGGGGGAATAGGTGGATGATGAATTTTATTGATAAATACATCATGCCGGTGGCGAACAAGTTGGGGAATAACAGGCATTTACTTGCCATTCGTGACGCGTTGGTTGGAATGATCGCGATTACGATGGTCGGTTCTTTGGCCGTCCTGTTAAACAACTTAGGTTCAGTACCAGGAATTGGGAAGCCGTATCAAAAAATGATGGTTGCCTTATTCGGAGAAATATGGAACACACTTGGCGGAGACATCTGGTGGGGGACGCTTGCGTTCATGACCGTTTTTGCCGTCTTTGGAATTGCCTACAAGCTTGCGAAGTCTTATGGAGATAATGGATTTGAAGCGATGCTTGTTGCTGGAGTTGCTTTCTTTGTACTCATTCCCCAAATAGGAAATGTGACTCTCACACCTGAGGGAGGAGAAGCCGTCTCTGGTGGCGCATGGGGCTTTATTAGCTGGAATTATTTTGATGCTACTGCACTTTTTACAGGTATTATCTTTTCTATTTTTGCGACTGAAATTTTTGTACGATTAGCGAAAATCAAGTACCTGGTGATCAAATTACCAGATGGAGTACCCCCAGCTGTTGCAAGATCTTTTTCAAAGCTTCTACCTGGGATGGCGACCATTTTTACGATGGGGTTATTTGGTCTTATTTTACGAAAATTCATTAGTGAACTTCAAGCACCATCTGATACTTTGAAAATGTAAAAATGATTCCCTGGGCAAAGTGATTTATCTTCCCAGGGAGTTTCTTTTTTTAAAATATAAGGAGGCCAAAGTCTGAATAAAGGCTTAAAAATTGTAACGATTGGCGGAGGATCTAGCTATACGCCAGAATTAATTGAAGGATTTATTAAGTATTATGACGAACTACCAATAAGAGAAATATGGCTTGTGGATATAGACGCAGGAAAAGAAAAGCTCGATATTGTTGAAACTAAGCTAAACGAATGGTCGAAAAATCAGGGCTTCCTATCAAGGTTCACTTAACACTCGATCGAAGAAAAGCGTTAGAAGGAGCAGACTATGTCACAACTCAATTGCGAGTTGGCTTATTAGAGTCTCGTAAACTGGATTAAATCATCTGGTGTATGGATTGGATGTTTTTGTTGATGGAAAATCGGTGAAAAAGGAAGTTATTTCTCTTTTAACAAATCCAGAAAAGGCAATTACGATGCAAAATATCCATGCAATGGGATGGGAACCAGAATTTTTGCAAGCCGTTCGATTGATTCACTCGATGTATACAGATAAGCGAGATATCCAAGCAGTGAATACAAGAAATAACGGAGCTATCTCTAATCTTCCTGCCAATGCTGCTGTAGAAGTAAGCTGTGTTATTACGAAAGACGGTCCGAAGCCGATTAGCGTAGGAGAGCTACCAGTAGCGGTAAGAGGACTGGTTGGGTATATGAAATCTTTTGAAGAGGTTGCCATTGAAGCAGCGGTAACAGGCAACTACAACACAGCGCTTCTGGCCATGACGATGAACCCGTTTATTCCAAGTGATCAAACAGCGAAGACGATTCTCAATGAAATGTTAGAAGCGCATAAAGAGCATTTGCCGCAGTTTACTTTAAAATAAGGAGAATGTACATGATTCAATTAATTGTTAACGCAGACGATTTTGGTTTTAGTTCTGGAGTGAATTATGGAATTATTGACACACATCTGAATGGAATTGTGAACTCCGCCACAATGATGATGAATATGGAAGGAACGGAGCATGCCATTCAGCTTTCAAAAGAGCATCCAAGCCTTCAAGTCGGGATTCATCTTGTCCTTACATGTGGAAAGCCTCTTTTACAAGATGCTTCTTCACTTACGAATGAAGAGGGATTCTTTCATTCCCTGTCAGATCTCCACTCGAAAAAAGAGACGATACGTGTTGAAGAGGTGGAAAGAGAATGGACCGCTCAAATTGAAAAGTTTTTGAGCTCAGGTGTTCCCCTTACACATATGGATAGTCATCACCATGTTCATACGATTGGGGAGTTATTACCGGTTGTTCAACGATTAGCTGAAAAATACAACTTACCGGTTAGAGCCAATGGATTAGATCAAATTCAAGGTGTGGCGCCATTTTCAGATGTGGCATTATTTGATTTTTATGGAGATGGATTGGAAGCAGAGTATTTCAATAAGCTTGGGGAACGATTCAGCCAACCAACAAAAGTTGAAGTGATGACACACCCAGCTTACTTAGATACAGCCATTTTAAATGGTTCTTCCTATACGTACAAACGCATAGAAGAGGTGGATCTTCTAAAAGCGGTGGTCCTCCCAGAAGGCATCCAATTATTATAAAAAGGGAAAATGTTACAAATATTATAGTTGCATATAGTAATAAACTTATGTAATATAGTCATATATTCATTTTGTTTTGACTATAGTTGTAGTATAGTACAAAAGAATATTATCGGTTTTCCTTTCTCAGTAAAGGGGAGTAGCGTCAGGATTTTTCCTGAAACAAAAGTCGTCATTCCATGGAGCAATCCATCGGCTTTGTTGGCATTTTACTTGTGCTTAGCGAGACCTTTGCCTACAATGGCAAGGGTCTCTTTATTTTGTAGGCAAAAAAATCGATAAGAACTTAATTTTTAGGAGGGAATCATGTATGGAACTAGAATTTTTAACCGCACTACTTACTATTATTGCTATTGACTTAGTTCTTGCCGGTGATAATGCCATCCTTATTGGATTAGCAGCTAGAAATCTTCCAAAAGAACAGCAGAAAAAAGTAATTTTTTGGGGCTCAATCGGAGCGATTGTCATTCGTGTAGTGGCAACACTTGCTGTTGTTTGGTTACTGAAGGTCCCTGGTTTACACCTAGTAGGTGGACTATTACTTGTTTGGATCGCTTATAAGCTATTGACGGATGACGATAGCCACGGTGACGTAAAAGCCGGAGACACATTCTGGGCAGCCATACGTACGGTGATCATCGCTGATGCGTTAATGGGACTAGACAATGTACTGGCAATTGCAGGTGCATCTCATGGGAATATGACGTTAGTAATTATTGGATTGCTTGTTTCCGTGCCTGTTGTTATGTGGGGTAGTACAATGATTATTAAATGGATCGAACGTTACCCAGTTATCGTAACCATTGGTTCAGCTATTCTAGCTTGGACAGCAGCGAAAATGATCGTTGGAGAAGGATTCCTAAATGGAATTTTTGCTAACGGATTTATCAAGTATGGTTTTGAGATCCTAGTCATTGCAGCTGTTTTATTTGCGGGTCATATGACCGTGAAAAAGAAACAGCTTGCAGCTCAGAACGAAGAAACATTTGAACTGAAAAAAGCTGGTTCTCACTAAGATATGCAAGGTGCTCCCTATTTAGAAAGGGAGCACCTTTTTTTATATTTTTAGCGCTTGATGTAAATCGGTTGATGTTTCAATTTGTATCGTAGAATGGTCAATATGGAATCGACTGCTTAGTGTCCGAATCGCCTCTTGTAAAATCGTTTGTGAATGGTGTTCCTCTTTCACCAGTAAATGACAAGTAAGAGAGTGAAGTCCAGATGTGATCGTCCAAATATGGAGATCATGTACATCGATCACACCATGTATGGATTCAAGAGCTTTTTTTACATCCTCTTGATTCACAGATGATGGTGTTCCCTCCATTAGTATATGAAGAGAATGAGAAATGACACCCCATGCACTACGTAAAATTAATAAAGCGACGATGACAGAAATAATAGGATCCGCGATATACCATCCAAACAGCAGCATGACGATTCCAGCAATAATCGCTCCAACCGATCCTAACGCATCTCCTAATACGTGTAAATAGGCACTTCTCACGTTCACATTATCTTTCACATCACCATTTCGTAATAAAGACCAAGCGCTAATTAAATTAGCTCCAAGACCAATACAAGCGATGAGGATCATCGTTCCGCTGGCAACGGTTGGAGGTTCCATAAACCGTTCAAATGCTTCCCAGATGATAAAACCAGCAATGACAAATAGAGTGACACCATTAAACAGAGCGGCTAACACTTCAAACCGGTAAAATCCAAAGGTTTTCTTTGGAGTAGCTGGACGAGAAGCCATCCAAAGAGCTACCAAGCTAAGTAACAAAGAGCTCGCATCACTAAGCATATGCCCCGCATCTGATAAAAGTGCAAGACTATTAGTCATTAATCCTCCAAAAAACTCCGCAAACATAATTCCCGTTGTAACCAATAAAGCAATGAGTAACCCCTTTTTGTTTCCTTCCCGCTGCGAATCAAAATGATCATGGCAATGGTCATGAGCATGATGGTGATGATGATGACCATGACCATGACCGTGATGATGATGGTGATGACCCATGTGAATTCCTCCTAATTACAATTAATATGGGAAAGGACTTGTTGAAGAATCGTGATAACATGTTCGTCATCATATGAATAGTACAAGGTGCTTCCTTCCCGACGATATTTGACTAATCGAAGCTTTCTCAGCGTGCTTAGTTGATGGGAAACGGCCGATTGAGTCATCTCCAGTACTTCCGTAATATGACTCACAGAACATTCCTCTTGGGAGAGTAAGTATAAAATTTTTATTCTTGTTGGATCAGCTAGTGCTTTAAATATCCTTGCTGCTTCATCCGCTGTTGTTTGGTTAAGAAAAGAATGATCCGTACGTTCCATCATCTAGCTCCTTTAATCAGTAATTTAACATATGAGCATATGTTCATATATGTATAGTATCATAAAGTTGGTCATTTGGTGATAAAAAAACTTGAATTCTCAGAAATTTACTTTGGAACAACTGTGAAAAAGTGATAACATGGTAGAATACAATATGCTTTAGTCCGATTAAGTATTGGAGTGAACGTTGGAGTGATGACAGTGACAGTAAGAGAAGTTCCATTAAGAGAGAAAAGTATTGTATTTATCGGTTTTATGGGTGTGGGGAAAACAACCATTGGAAAATTAGTAGCTAAAAAGCTATATCGTGATTTTATAGATATCGATCAAGTGATCGAAGAAGAATACGGTGCACCAACTTCAGAAATTTTTAAGCAAATTGGGGAAAAAGCCTTCCGTGCCAAAGAAAAAGAAGTGATTACTAAATTAAGCAAGAAGAAGCTTTCAGTACTTTCTTTAGGCGGCGGTGCATTTCTTCAAGAAGATATAAGGGAAGCGTGCACGAAAAATTGTATCGTATTTTTCCTAGACCTATCGTGGGAATATTGGAAAGATCGTATTAGTTTAATTATTGATTCAAGACCAGTTCTTCAAGGTCGAAATATTGATGAAATTTTGGAGCTTTTTAATAGTAGACAAGAGATCTACCAATACCATCATTCAAGGGTAAAAACCGATTCTCAGGAAGCAGAAGAGATTGCCGATTATATCGTCGATTCATTAAAGGTTGCTTGGGATATTTATGAGCCAAGATAATTTATGACGAAAAGCCATTCAAACTGAATGGTTTTTTCTTTTTATTTGGAATTTTTAATAGGGACAGCCTATGAATCAGGTTGTTTTTTTCAATTAGACTTTCCTTTCTTTCCCCCATACAATTAAGGTATAACATGAATTCATGAAAAAAACTTTATTATTCTTGTGAATCATTTCACAATCAAACAACTAGGAAAACAATTTCAATGGGAGGCAAGGATCATGGCAGATTTAGGACGCATCGATGGTAGAACAAAATTAATTGGACTTTTAGCAACCCCAATCGGACACTCATTATCACCAGCTATGCAAAACATGTCATTAAGAGAGCGTGGGTTAAATTATTCATATATGGCATTTGAGGTAGGAAATGAGCAGTTAGCTGATGTGGTAACAGGAATGAGAGCGTTAGGCGTACGAGGCTTTAATGTATCTATGCCCAATAAGACGAAAATTCTTCCATTATTAGATGAGCTTTCTCCTGCTGCTCAGTTTACGGGTGCAGTGAATACAGTGGTGAATGAAAATGGAAAGCTAATCGGTCATATTACAGATGGAACTGGATATATGAGAGCCTTAAAAGAAGCAGGTGTGGACGTCGTTGGCAAGAAAATGACTTTAATGGGTGCTGGTGGAGCTGCGACGGCGATTGCGATTCAAGCTGCCCTGGATGGAGTAACTGAAATCTCGATTTTTAACCGTGAGGACGACTTTTATCATCGTGCTTTAAAAAATGCCCAAATTATTAACGAAGAGATAGAAGGAATCCGTTGTAAGGCGACGGTTTACAATCTTGATGATGCCGATCGTTTAAAGGAAGAAATTTCAACTAGCGATATTCTTACAAATGCAACAGGTGTAGGCATGAAGCCGTTAGAAGGAGAGAGCGTGGTGCCAGATGCATCTTGGTTACGACCAGAACTCATTGTATCTGATGTCGTATACATTCCACGTAAAACGAGATTACTAGAATTAGCAGAAGAAGCTGGTTGTGCGAAAGCAATCAATGGATTAGGAATGATGCTTTGGCAAGGAGCTGCAGCCTTTAAGCTTTGGACCGGGGAAGATATGCCTGTTGAGTATGTAAAAGAGGAAATGTTTTAAAAGAGAAAGGAAGGGTATTCCTTTCTCTGATAGATAAATTTTTTTCGTAAATAATGTGAAGTGATTCACAAATTTGAAAGGAGAAGAAAGTATGGAGACAAATAAAAAGTATTATCCAATCGCTTTTGCACTTTATTTTACTTATTTAGTTCACGGAATTGGCGTATCCATCTTAGCGCAATACAAACAGAATTTTGCGGAAAAATGGGGGGCTACCACATTAACGGACGGTACATTTGACGTGAGTATGGTGCTCACAGTTATTGCCGCATTAGGGTTAGGACGTTTAATCTCGCTTCCCATTGCAGGACCACTGTCAGATAAATTTGGACGAAGAGTATCTGGTTTAATTGGCATTACAGCGTATGTCACTTATTTTATCGGTCTGGTATTTTCACCAAGTATGTATGTTGCCTATGCATTTGCATTACTAGGTGGGGTGGCGAACTCTTTCATAGATACAGCCGTTTATCCAGCCATCATGGAAATATTTAAGAAAAAAGGCGATGTGGGCAACTTGTTTGTAAAATTCTCGATCTCCATTGGACAATTTTTGCTTCCATTTATGATTGGTTTTGTAGCGGCAAACACGATGCCATTTACATCATTATTCTATTTATCAGCGATTCTTTTAGCAGTAGCAGGCGTATTAATGGCGGTTTTACCATTCCCTCCAATGTTGGCGAAAGTGGAAAAAGCAGACTCTAAAAAATCAGAAAAGTTAAAGCTAACAGGACCAAGTTTGGCGATTGTGATCTTAGGATTCACGGTTACTTCTACCTTTATCTTGTGGTTAAATGCGAATCAGGAATTAGGAAAACTTTACGGTTTAGCGGACCCAAGTAAAATTCAATCGTATTATGCACTTGGAACAGTGATTGCGATTTTGATCACATCCTATTTAATTAACAAAAAAATTCTTCAATCGGTTCAAGTGGTTGCCCTTTATCCAGCAATTGCTGCCGTCATGTTGCTCGTGATTTACTTTGTGAAAGTACCTTCTATTTTATTAGTCGGTGGTTTCGTGCTTGGTTTTACTGCTGCAGGTGGAGTTCTTCAATTAGTCACATCTCTAGCTGTTGAGTTATCTCCAGCAAACGGTGGTAAAATGACATCAATCGTTATGATCGCTTCAAGTCTTGCCAACTACACGATTTTAACAGCTGCAGGAGCGATCACGAGAGCTGGTGGAGTGGACGGACCATTGTATCTTCTATTGTTTAATTTTGTCATCACAGCCATCGGTGTCGGACTTGCCGTATATGTGAACAAGAAGTATGCAGAAAAGACGATAGCTCAGGTTAAACTGGCAAGCTAAAAAAGGAAATGGCACTAATCGTACGTATTAGTGCCATCCCCTATGATTCTAAAAAGTTCTCAATTTAGACAATTTGATTTCAATAAGTAGACGTATTTACACCGTAATAAGTATCTTAATATTGATATAATATGCTCAAGTTCTCACAAAGTGTACTAAAGAAGAAAGGAGTGCTGAAAATGAACAATAAATACTCTTTTACGGCAATTGGCTGCTACATGAACTATTTTGTCTTTGGCATGGCCTATATTATGATTGCACAAAATATGTCTTTCTTAACAGAACAATTCCACACAGATAAAGCCGGAGTCAGCTTTATCATTTCGGCATTTGGACTCGGTCGGCTACTGTCCCTTTATTTAGGTGGGGTATGGTCTGATAAGATTGGTAGAAAACCATTTATCGTCGCTGGTTGTCTGTTGTTTGCTGTGTTCCTAATCGGTATACCTCTTAGTCCAAACTATGTAATGGCGATTGTGTTTGCTTTTTGTGGTGGATTAGGCAATGCATTTTTAGATGCAGGAACGTACCCGACGGTAATGGAGGTTTTCCCAAAGACAGCCGGATCAGCTACGGTTGCATTAAAGGCATTTATTTCTTTCGGCTCTGCTTTACTTCCATTACTGATTGCCTTATTTATTCAGCATGATATTTTTTATGGTATGTCGTTTTTTATCCCAGCCTTCATCTTCTTGGTATCAGGTTTCATGTTAGTGAAGGCAAAGTTTCCTAATCATAAGGTTAGCGCAGAAAATACGGAAAGCGGCCCACCTGTCGTGTTCTATACAAAGCCTAATTTTATGATCGAAGGAGTGGCCATTATCGTTATTGGTTTTACTGCTCCTGCTCTTCTTTATTTAATGAATATTTGGATCCCCACTTACGGGCAGGAAATGATAGGAATGCCATTAGTCGATTCGTTAAAACTGATGTCGTATTACAGCTGGGGAGCCCTTCTCTCCGTCATCTCTTTAGCCTTGTTAGTAAGAAAGACCATTCGTCCCGTCACCATTGTTCTTGTTTATCCAATACTATCATTCTTGTCGATTTTGGCATTATTGACTTTTAAAACACCCGTGCTCGCAATGATCTCAGCATTCCTTATCGGCTTCTTTCTAGCAGGTGTCCTTCAGCTTGGATTAACCGTATTATGTGAGTTCTTCTGGGATCGCAAAGGCTCAGTAACAGGAATTATGTACACCGCAACAGGATTAGCAACGACCCTTATTCCGATGGTTTCTGGATTCATTACCAGATATGTGGATATTCATGGCGTATTTGTGTTTGCGCTTTTCGTCAACTTCATAGGAATCCTTGCAGCAGGAGTCGTCTTCTACCAATATCGTAAACTAACAAGCTTCAAACAACAGCAACTAGCCGCATAAGAAAAGGCAGCCACTTTTGAATATGGGCTGCCTTGTTTTATTTTGATTGAAATTTCCTTTGAAAAAGATCGAATAGCATCATTTTGTCTCGCAACAATCCGGAACATGGCTGCTGGCCCATAGGATATGTCAGAGTGTATTTGTCACAAACAGGACATTTCCCGTCTTCTTTAAAATAATGAATAATGTTCATTGGAAAGTTGAAACCGCCTCCCCCAACTAACATTTGATAAGAGTGGCCTTTCACTTCAAAAAGCACCTGATACCCACTAAAGATGGATAATTTACTAATCTTAATATTCGTAGCAGAATAATGGCTCATTTATTTTACACATCCTAAAGTAAATTCAGTAGAAGACAAGCTTATGGTTTAATTATAGCTTAATATGGATGGGGTTTCATGGAATTTTGTAACAAAATGGGGGAGAAAGGGGTGTGGTGAGTGGGGAACTCTGCGAGTTTGGGGTGATTTATCCGCGAGGTCGAGTTCTTTTAGGAGCGACAATCAATAAAAAAACGAGCCACACCCCGTGCAGCTCGCCTCTCTAAAACTAACTAAAGATCACCATATCGACACTCAATACTCAAATAATCATTAATAAGGATCAGCTTCGTGACTTTTCTTTACCGCTTCTTCTGTTGCTTCATTCGCAGCTAATGTACCTTGTCCATATTTTGATTGACCTGATTCACGACCTGGAACTTCCCCTGCTTTCATACCATCCATTTCTTTCAGTTTCATTTGAAGACCTTCTCGCACACGGTGTCCATACTCTTCATCGGCTTGTGTGAAGTGTTCAATCATAGCATCTTGAATTTTTGGGTCGCATACGGCAAGTGCTTCGGATAAGTTTTTAATTAATTCATCGCGCTCCCAATCTTCCAAGCTTCGATAGGTATGACCTGCCTGCCCGTAGTTGTTAGGTCGATCGATTGGCGCACTCATGGCTGCTGCATTATACATTGGTCGGTGTGGTGTACGACCTTCTGTACTTGCTTCCTTAAAACCGCCGAGCATCGATGGTTCATAGTTAATATGTGGATTGTCCCCTGACTCTTTTGGGTCACGTACATCCATTTGCCCGCGTTGCTGATTGGTATGCACAGGTGCTTTTGGAGCATTTACAGGCACTTTTAAATAGTTTGCTCCCACACGATAGCGTTGCGTGTCGGAGTAAGAGAAGGTACGACCTTGCAACATTTTATCATCTGAAAAGTCCATTCCATCAACAAGAACCCCTGTACCGAAAGCAGCTTGCTCAATCTCCGCATGAAAATCCACTGGATTGCGATCAAGAACCATTCGCCCTACCGGTAACCATGGGAACTGCTCTTCTGGCCACAGTTTCGTATCATCAAGTGGGTCAAAATCGAGTTCTGGATGATAATCATCTTCCATGATTTGAACAAAAAGCTCCCATTCTGGATACTCCCCACGCTCAATGGCTTCATATAAATCTTGTGTTGCATGACCAACGTTCTTTGCTTGAATCTCGTTTGCCTCGTCTTGTGTTAAATTTCGGATTCCTTGCTTCGGTTCCCAGTGATATTTTACCAACACTGCCTCACCCTCGGCATTCACCCATTTATAAGTGTTCACACCAGAACCTTGCATATGACGATAGGTAGCAGGAATTCCCCATGGAGAGAAGAGGAAGGTAATCATATGTGTCGCCTCAGGTGTACGGGAAACAAAATCAAACATCCGCTGTGGATTCGGAACGTTGGAAGCAGGATCCGCTTTAAAAGCGTGAATCATATCAGGAAACTTCATCGCATCACGAATAAAGAAAATTTTCAGGTTGTTCCCAACAAGATCCCAGTTACCGTCTTCTGTATACATTTTTACAGCGAAGCCACGCGGATCACGTGCGGTTTCCGGTGAATCCTTCGCTCCTGCCACTGTAGAGAAACGAACCATTAATGGTGTTTTCTTCCCAGCCCCAGAAAATACTTTGGCACGTGTATACTTTTCTACGGGTTCATCTCCCACTTTTCCATACGTTTCAAAATATCCAAAAGCTCCAGAACCACGTGCGTGTACCACGCGCTCTGGTATCTCTTCACGATCAAAGTGCGATATTTTTTCAATAAAATGATAATTCTCAAGTGTAGCGGGTCCACGATTTCCAATCGTACGTATATTTTGATTATCTGGCACAGGATGGCCCTGACGTGTGGTTAACGTCTCACGATTCTCATCTTGTCCGTTTGAAGCATTTTTATCTTTGTTCTCTGCCAAAAAGATAACCTCCTAAATATGTATTACTATCATAGAATGTCCATTTTAAGGTGATGTATGCAAAGTTTTCCATATGGTCCAAAAAGAAACAATAAACAGGACATTCACCACCCTTTATCCAGTTCATACACTGTACGTGAGTGTGTGTTCTTCAGCCGTTTAAAGCGAAAGAGGCGGATATTATGGTAGAAAAAGGTGATGTGAAGTGATAAGGAAAATCCCTGCAGGTTATAAATCAAAGCTCGATTTATTACAAACAGAACAAGCGATTAAAAAAGTGAAGGATTATTTTGAGAACAATTTGGCAGAAGAGCTGAATCTTATTCGTGTTTCAGCGCCAATCCTTGTAAAAGAAGGCAATGGGATTAATGACAACCTAAATGGTGTGGAACGTATTGTTTCCTTTGATGCTTTAGATATAAAAGACACCCAAATCCAAGTCGTACAATCTTTGGCCAAGTGGAAACGACTCGCTCTAGCAAAGTATGGAATTGGTTTAGGCAAGGGACTGTATACGGATATGAATGCCATCCGACGTGACGAAATCCTAAGCAATCTTCATTCCCTATATGTGGACCAATGGGACTGGGAAAAGGTCATTACAAGAGAACAACGCAATGTCCAAACCTTGCAGGCGGAAGTACGAAAAATTTATAATGTGCTTCGTTCCACAGAGATTTACCTTAATGACTTTTTCCCAGAACTAACACCATCCCTTCCGATGAATATTCATTTTGTCACTACACAGGAACTCGAAGATGAATTTCCAGAGTTAACACCGAAGCAAAGAGAAGATAAGGTTGCAAAGGAATATGGCGCTGTGTTTATCTTTCAAATTGGGGGTGAGTTGAAGTCAGGTAAAAAGCATGACGGTCGTTCACCTGATTATGATGATTGGACGTTAAATGGAGATATCGTCCTTTGGAATCCTACTCTTGAAATGGCTTTTGAAGTGTCTTCTATGGGTGTTCGAGTAGATGAAGAAGCCTTGAAACAGCAGTTAATACTAGCTGGTGCTGAGGATCGTATGAATTTAGAGTTCCACCAAGCAATACTAAAAGGGGAAGTTCCATATACAATCGGTGGGGGAATTGGGCAATCAAGATTGTGTATGTTTTTCCTTCAAAAAGCTCATATTGGTGAGGTTCAAGTGTCGATTTGGAATGAGGAGATTTTACAAGCTTGTAGAGAGGCGAATATCCAACTATTATAATGTGACTAAAAGGAAAGCTTGTGGCCTATGTCCACAAGCTTTTTAATAACAAAAGAATATAACCTAGATGGTCGAATTCTAATTTTAATTTGGTACAAACTGGACGAATGTTTAGAAATTGGCGAAAATAAGATAAAGAAGAATTTCAATATCGAACGATGAGATAGTAAGTATATAAAAAGAAAAAGAGCTGATACAATGAGTATTATTTTAGCTTTACTTGCTGCTTTATTCGCAGCACTAACCGCTATCTTGGCCAAAATCGGAATTGAAAATGTGAATTCCAACCTTGCTACAGCTGTACGAACTGTGGTGGTACTGATTATGGCCTTTCTCATGGTTCTCATCACCAAACAAACAGATGCCTTGTTTGAGGTTTCGGGAGAAGCACTGTTTTACCTCGTTCTGTCAGGGTTAACAACAGGTCTATCCTGGTTGTGCTTTTTCAAAGCGATTCAAATCGGTGATGTATCGAAGGTCGTTCCGATTGATAAAGCAAGTGTTGTTTTAACGATCATTCTTTCGTTTATTGTTCTTCAGGAGCCAGCGACTACCCTTGTCGTAGCGGGAGGAGTCATTATTTCTGTCGGAACATTTGTGTTAATTGGAAGAAATAAAGAAAAGAAAAAAGTTCGAGTAGGTCAGTCGTATATTTGGTTGGCGGTTCTATCAGCCATCTTTGCATCTTTGACAAATATTTTAGCTAAGATCGGAATCGAAGACGTGGACTCAAATGTAGCCACCTTTATCCGAACCGTAGTGATCATCCTGTTTGCGTGGGGCATTGTCTTTTATCAAAAGACAGGTAAGGAGTTAAAAACGATTTCGAAACAATCGTACATATTTTTGATTTTATCTGGAGCGGCTACAGGGCTTTCATGGCTCTGTTACTTTGCAGCGCTCGCCTTCGGGAAGGTGAGTGTGGTCACGCCGATTGATAAGTTTAGTGTCGTGATTACACTGGTACTAAGTTTTATTATTTTGAAGGAGAAGCCGTCGAAAAATACGATTGCTGGAGCGGTATTGATTACGATTGGGACTGCGTTGCTGATTTTGTAGACATCCATTTTTGGATGTCTATTTTATTTTTTTGTAAATTAAGAAAAGTAGATTGACTAAAGGGATGGAAGGTGGTATTTTTATTTTATCAAATGTAGTTCTTAATAAAGAACTAGTTAATGCTTCTATTTAGAAAAAATGGGAAGTGAATTTTTTTTGGAATGGTTGTTCTTTAATAAGAACGTTGTGATATGCATGAATACATATTGTTTGTAATCAGGAGGAAATATGAGCGCAATTGCTGGAATCTTAAACCTTAACGGGGAACCCGTCTCAATTGAACAAAGTACTGGCATGATGAAAGCTCTAGAAAAATTTCCTGCCAATGACATACAAACCTGGCATAAAGATAATCTGTTCTTCGGTTGCCATGCTCAGTGGATCACACCAGAATCGATTGGCGAACAGATACCATTCTATGATTATGAAAGACGTCTGGCCATTACAGCCGATGCGATTATTGACAATCGGGAAGAGCTTTTCCAGCTTTTGCAGATTGATAGAGAAGATCGTAAGAAGATCACTGATAGTCAGCTAATTCTACTTTCCTATCATAAGTGGGGAGAGGAATCACCAAAGTTTTTAGTTGGGGATTTTGCTTATGTGATTTGGGATGAGAAAGAAAAAAAAATATTTGGTGCAAGAGATACTTCTGGCTATAGAACACTTTACTATTACTTTAATCATTCGAAATTTATATTTTGTTCAACTATAGGACCATTTTTCAAACTACCTCATATTGAGAAAAGATTAAATGAAGAGTGGCTGGCAGAATACTTAGTTATTGCCGGAATGATTGATACAGTACATTCACAAACCACTCCTTATCAGAACATTTATCAATTTCCTCCTGCAACTAGTTTTTCCATAGTTGGCAAGGATATGAAGTTTACTAAGTATATAAAATTTCAATTTGATCAGAAAGTAAAGCGTAATTCAATTAATGAATACATAGAGGAATTTCAAGAAATTTTTAATACAGCTGTAAAAGCAAGGCTTAGAACTCATAAGAACATAGGTGCTCAGTTAAGTGGTGGATTGGATTCAGGAGCTGTAGTAGGTTTTGCTGGTAAGCAATTAAAGAATGAGAATAAATTGCTTCATACATTTAGTTACATACCTCCCAATGACTTTAAGGATTTTACACCAAGCAATCTAATGCCTGACGAGCGTCCGTTTATTAAATCAACCGTAAATTATGTCGGGGGTATAAAGGACCACTATATTGACTTTGAAGGAAAAAGTTCCTTTTCAGAAATAGATGAAATGATAAGTGTTCTTGAAATGCCTTATAAATTTTTTGAAAACTCATTTTGGCTTAAAGGAATGTTTGAAGAGGCTAGTAAAGAAGATATTGGGATATTACTAAATGGGGATAGAGGGAATTACTCTGTTTCGTGGGGATACGCACTAGATTATTATTCTATCCTCCTGAGGAAGATAAATTGGATTCAATTATATAGAGAACTAGATTCATACAGTAGAGTGGTAGGAGGGGCAAGGTTAAGATTGCTACCAACGATAGCTAGTATTAGTTTTCCTAATATAAATCAATTATTAACAAAGGAAAAAAAATTTATTATGCCTAGAATGATAAATCCAAATTTTGCATTGTCTACTGGAGTTATCGAAAAACTTAAAAGGTATGATATTGGAGAAACGGGATGGCTTAACGCATCAAACGTTTATGAAGAGCGTGAAAAAATATTTCAAAATCTCTTTCCATGGAATGCTGGTAATACCTTAACGTCCAAGTTATCATTACGTCATTTACTTTGGAAACGGGATCCTACAAATGATATTCGTGTGGTTCGTTTTTGCCTTAGTGTACCAGATGAGGTTTACGTTAGAAATGGTAGGGATAGAAACCTTATCAGAGAAGCTACTAAGGGGTTTCTACCGGAAAAAGTAAGATTGAACCAAACTGTAAAGGGTGTTCAAGGAGTTGATTGGGTACATCGTTTAAATAACCAATGGTCTACTATTTTAGAAGAATTTACTCAAATAGGGTCTGATAAAAGATTATTAGAATATTTTGATCCACAAGTAATTAAAGATACTTATACACATGTAAAGGGGAAACCCAGGAACGAATTAGCTACTAATCCCTATTATAAGGTTCTTATCCGTACTTTAATCCTGGCTAGATTTATCCAAAAAGAGTTTTGAAAGGAGGTGATCGTATGAAGCAAGATTGGAAGAAGCCCGTTTTAGAAGTACTAGATGTAAAAATGACAATGCTCCAAGGAGAAGGTGAATATACAGATGCTGATTTCCCACAAAATACTCCAAAAAGCCAATTAACATTTAGCTAATATTGGAAGTGTTTATAAGGAAGGCCTTGCTAGTATAGTTACTAAGATGTTCAAGTAATGGCCTTTATACCAAAAAGTATAAAGGCTTATTACATAATTGTATTTTTAATGGAGTGGACATATGAATAGTATTGCCAATAAGGTTATAGCTTTCGAAGCCTTTGGACTTAACATTTTAAGTGAAATTCCATTAAAGGAGTTATCACAGAGATTAGTAGATCAAACTAGTATTGATATTTGTATAAAAGAAAAGTGTTTGAAAAATCAGTGGAATACACTTGATGATCAAGAAAATGCGTTTGTTATAACAGAAGATAAGGTCATGTTTGAGGTTCCTAACGTTGCTATCTTCTCAGTTGAGAATGGAAATAGTATATATGTTACACCTTTAAAGGACTATGATGAAGATGTTGTTCGTTTGTACCTTTTAGGAACCGGAATGGGCACAATTCTATTACAAAGAAAATCACTTCCTCTACATGGTAGTGCATTGGAATTTGAAGGGAAAGCTATTGCAATTGTAGGGGATTCAGGGGCTGGAAAATCTACTACTGCTTCCGCACTCATGAAAGAAGGGTTCAATCTACTTAGCGATGATGTTATAGCACTAGCTCTTACAGATGATATGGATGTAATGGTTACTCCAGCCTACCCTCAACAAAAGCTATGGATAGAAAGTATAGAGCATTTAGGGATGAGTACGAATAACTATCGTTCTATATATGGAAGAGAAACAAAATTTAATGTGCCTGTGAATGAACAATTTGTCAATAGAACAATCCCTCTTTATGGAATATTTGAGTTGGTTAAATCCAGCACAAATGAGGAGGTGGAATTTAAAAAATTAGATAAACTAGAGTCGTTTTACTCCATTTATTCTAATACTTTTCGAAACTTCTTAATTAGACCGCTCCATTTACTAGACTGGCATTTCGAATTTTCAGCGAAGATTTTAGATCGTGTGCCAACCTATAAGTTGGTTCGACCAGATAACCAAAGTTATTCTGTTAACAAGTTATTATCAATAATTTTGCAAAATGTGAAAGAAGAAGGAGGAGTGAACGATGTTAACAAGTAAAGGGATTCAAGTTGAAGATTTGGTATTCCAAGTAGAAGGGAATATTGTTAGTGTAATGGGGAAAGAAAAAGTGATGCTTAATGTTGAAAAAGGAAAGTATTTCAACTTGGGCGAAATTGGTGGGGAGATATGGGATTTAATAAAAGAGCATCATAAGGTTTATGATATTACACAATTACTTATGGAAAAATACGAAGTATCAAGAGAAGAGTGTCTCAATCATGTTCTTTCTTTTTTAAATCAACTGTCCTCAGAGGGCTTAATTAAGATTATTAAAGAGATTCGTTAACTAAAAAGGTGTAATGCATATGTTAAGGAAAATTGTATTATTTCTAAAGTTAGATAATAAGAGAAAACTAATTTTTCTTGAGGCTTTTTACTTTCTTGGCTGGGCACGTATTCGTAAAGCAGGCAAATTCTCCACTCTTGCTTTCTCACTTGGAGAACATATGAGAGTAACGAATGAAAATGTACCCGAAAACATAGATGAAGTATATGAATTAAAGAGAATTAGTGAGGTCTTAAAAGTTGTTAGTAAGTACACTATTTGGCAAAGTGTTTGCTTTGAACAGGCAGTGGCTGCAATGAAAATGCTTGAAAGAAGGAAAATAGAAAGCACAGTTTATTTTGGAACAGCAAGAGATGAAAAAGGAAATTTTGTAGCACATGCTTGGCTAAGAAGTGGTCCATTTATTATTACAGGTGGAGAGGTAAAGGATCAATTTACAATTGTAAGTATGTATGCAAAATTTATTAAGTAATTAGTATTGTAGGTGTAATCGTGGAACATGTTGCTGATTTTGATGTTAAAAATATACCATGTGAATTAACGGTAGCTTTATCTATATTGAAAAGTAAAGACTTACATTCATTGCAATCATTGATTTCTGAAATACCTTCTGATTTTAATTGGGATAGATTTCTTGACTTAACAATACACCACAGAATATTTCCAATAGTCTATCCGAAATTAATAGACATTAACAAAGACATTTTTCCAAGTAGTATATTTAATCAACTTAAGGGTCTTTACGAGCATAATACTCTTAAAATGCTATACCTTAGTAGTGTAATGAAAGATGTTTGTAATCTTTTCACTCAAAATAATATTAACACTCTTGTTTTAAAGGGACCTATTTTAGGTAGCGATTTGTACGGAGATATATCGCTTAGAACGTCTGGAGATTTAGATGTATTAGTTCCGATTAAAGAATTGGATAAAGTGAATAAACTATTAGAGGACTTAGGTTATGAAAAGGACGATTATATACAAACTATCTTAGGAGACTGGAGATGGCGACATCACCATGTAACTTATATCCATCCGAAAACGGGTGTTAAACTTGAAATCCACTGGAGATTAAACCCTGGCCCTGGAAGAGAACCTTCATTTAAGGAACTATGGAATCGGAAGAGGACAGAAAATATTTCTAAGCAGCCTATTTATATCCTTGGTAGAGAAGATTTATTTCTTTTTTTAGTTTCTCATGGAGCGAGGCATGGCTGGTCAAGATTGAGATGGTTATTAGATATTTACCAGTTATCAAATAAAAAACTTAATTGGGGAGTACTAACAAAATTGCTAGTTACGTATAACTATACTCAACTAGGCGGCCAAGCAATTTTGTTAAATATGGTACTACTAGATATGATCCCTATAAAGGAAATGAGTGAAATAGCTCGGGATTCCCATGCAAGAAAGATTGCAAAATTAACAATTTACTATTTAGAAAGAATGGTCAATTTGCATAATGAACCTGTACCTTTGGAAATTGCAACCTACCATAAATCTTATCTGTTTCAGATAAAATCATTAAAACAGAGATTTTTCTTTGTTTTCAGTTTCTTATTTCCATATCCCGAGGATGCTGATGTACTGCCACTTCCAAAAAAAATTCATTTTCTATATTTTCCTTTAAGGCCATTTTTATGGATCTGGCGTAAATCAAAAAAGTACCCCCAATTAGAAAGGGATTGAAAATGACATATATTCTTCATTTTATTAAAAACCTCTTGTCATTTGTAGGAAATATAATTTACCTTAACTTAATTGGTATGGTACTCATTAGTTTTTTAGAGGGAATTGGGATATTACTTTTAGTTCCATTAATAAGTTTAACGGGATTGATTAGTTTTAATGATATGGGGTTACCCATAAATTTGAAGTGGTTAAATGAGTTTCTAATTAATTTACCTTTAGAGATAAGTCTAATTGTTGTCCTGTCTATCTTTGTAACTATTATGGTCAGTCAGGGATTCTTTCAAAGACAACAGTCAATTCTTAATGGGCAAATTCAACAGTCTTATTTAAAAAATCTTCGAGAGAGAACCTATATAGATTTTTTACAGTCAAATTGGTCCTTTTTCCTAAAAACTAGGAAAACAGATATTGTAACTGTTATGACGACAGAAATACTAAAGGTTAGTAATGGGATAAGCTTAACTTTAAATTTTGTGGCTTCTATAATTTTTACTATCATACAAGTATTCTTTGCCTTTTGGTTATCTCCTTATATGACTATTTGTATATTAATATTTGGATTTGGTATGATTTTTGTATCTAAAAAGTTTATTAGGAATTCCAGTAACATTGGAGAAGAAACAGTATATTTATCAAAAACATACTTAGCTGGTATTACAGACCATTTTAATGGTATTAAAGATATTAAAAGTAATTCTATTGAGTATTCCTATATAAATTGGTTGGAGAAATTTGGCGTTAGGTTTGAAAATAATGTAAATAATCTCATTAAATTGCGATCTTCTTCTCAATTATTATTCAAATCTGTCTCGGCTTTTTTAATAGCAGGTATGATCTATGTATCAATTTTAATGTTCAAGGCCCAACCAGCGCAGGTTCTTCTTGTTATAGCGATATTTATGAGAATATGGCCAAGGATTACTAGTATCCAAAGTCACTTAGAGCAATTTGGAGAAATCATACCATCCTTTAAGAATTTATACCATTTGCAACAAATTAGCCAAGATGCGAAGGAATTTAATAAATCTACTTATGAAAATAGTAGGCCGCTAGTTATTAAATCAGGTATTGAATGTAGAGACATAAGCTTCAAATATAATAAAGATGAAGAAGAATACATTTTAAATGGGATTAATATGTTTATTCCTAGTCATGGAATGACTGCTATTGTTGGTCCTTCAGGTGCTGGAAAAAGCACCTTAGTGGATTTAATTATGGGTTTAAATAAGCCGGATGAAGGTAAGGTTTTAGTTGATAACCAAGTATTAACAGAGGATAAGATTTTATCTTTAAGGAAATCTATTGGATATGTTCCTCAAGATCCATTTCTATTTAACACGTCTATTAAAGAGAATTTATTAATGATAGAACCAGATGCAAGTGATAAGGATATTTGGGAGGCTTTAAGTTTTGCATCTGCAGATGAATTTGTTAGAAATTTACCACATGGTCTGGATACCATAATTGGAGATCGTGGCATTAGGTTATCAGGTGGAGAACGGCAAAGAATTGTATTAGCTCGTGCAATACTAAGGAAGCCGTCAATTCTTGTTCTTGATGAGGCAACAAGTGCTTTGGATTCGGAAAACGAAAGAAAAATACAGGCAGCAATTGAAAAGTTAAAAGGGAAAATGACAATTATTGTAATAGCACATCGATTATCGACTATAAAAAATGCAAACCAGGTAATTGTTTTAGATCAAGGGAGAATTATTCAAACAGGTGAATTTAACCAATTGACCTTAGATAGAAAGGGTATGTTTAGTCAACTGCTAGGAAAACAATTAGAAGCTTCAATTTAATATTTACTTTTTCTTTATAAATTTATAAAAAAAACTCATTGACTTGTTCTCTTTAAAGAACTAAAATTATTAATATAAAGAATATTTGTTTCGAAAAATACTCAGATATATATTTTTTTGATTCGAATGTTCTTTATTTAGAACTATCTAACATAAGGGAACAAGGTGATATATATGGGGCGTTTTCAAACAGATCGACGCATTGCAAAGGAAATAAATTTAAGAGAGATACTTGGAGTTCTAAAGAAACGTGCTTGGATCGGAATAACCATCACTATACTAGCAGCCCTTTTTGGTTATTTTTACAGTTCGATTAATCAAACAACATTGTTATATAGTTCATCTACTAATATTATTATTAATGCGGATGGAGGGCAAAGAAAGACACTTGAAGTGATAATTAAGGACAAAACGGTATTAGAGAAGGTAATTAATCAACTTGGTATTGAAAGAACACCAGAATCTTTAGCTCAAAGTATACAGGTTGGAAGTATTGATGAGACGCAAGTGGTAAAAATCAGTGTCATTGATGTAAACCCAGAACTAGCTGCAGAAATTGCCAATACTACTGCAAATGTCTTCATTCAAGAGATTCCTAATATTATGGATTTTGATGATGTTAGAGTACTATCTGATGCACAGGTAATTCCAATTCCTATTAATGATAGTAATGAAAACAAGATATTGGGGGCCGCCATTATTGGAGGCATCGTCATAGGGCTTGGCTTAATATTTTTAGTTGACTCGCTTGATGAATCTATTCGCTCAGAGCAGGAAGTGGAAGAACTTTTGGAAGTCCCTATTTTGGGAAGTGTGTCCATAATGTCCAAAAAGAATATTAACAAAACCAAAAAGATAAACGTGAATAATCGAGGTGACTCTATTGGTATTTAGTAGACGTAAACAATTAACTAAGATTAAGAAAAGGAACTTAATTACCTACTCAAATCCCGAATCAATCATTTCTGAACAGTTTAGAACGATTAGAACGAATATTCACTTCCTAAATGAAGATGAGAAAAACAATTTGCTAGTGGTTAGTTCTCCAGGGCAATCTGAAGGAAAATCAACCATTATTGCTAATACAGCGATTTCCATTGCTCAACAAAAAGAAAAAGTCCTTCTTATTGATGGAAACCTTAGAAATCCAAGTATTCATCAACTATTTAAAGTGACTAATGAAGTTGGATTGACAGATGTTCTAAGTAAGAAAACACCTCTTTGTGAAGCAATTACAAAATGTAATATCAATAATCTAGATTTATTAACAAGTGGGCCAATTCCATTGGACCCCGCAGAGCTACTTGAATCAGAGAAAATGAAAGAATTGTTATTGCATATAAAACCACTCTATGATCTTATTTTGGTTGATTCACCATCAGTACTTGAGGTAACAGACACCAAGGTACTAGCAAACTTGTGTGACGGAGTCATTCTAGTTGTACAAAAAGCAAAAACCAAACTGGTGGCAGCTCAAGAATCTAAGAAGGTCTTAGAATTTGCGAAGGCACCTTTAGTTGGTGTAATTGTAAACCAAGTAAGCTAGTCTCTTTTTTTTATCAGATTGTTCTTAATTAAGAATATTTGTGTTCACAATAAAACAATGTAAAAGGTGATGCCTCCTAACCTATATCAATGGAGGCACTCGGTTATGCTGTGGGTGGAAAACCTTAGACGCGAGTCGTCGAAAGTGTGATGTGAGGTAGGGTTAGATGCCCTGTTTTATTATTAAAAAACTTAACTACACGTTTTTACACAGAAAAACGTGTAGTTAAGTTTTTTATTTTATTCCTAAGGAGTTCGATCAGTGATGGGTAATATTGATAAGTTTCCGAAGTCACTTAAAAAGACAGTGAGGTACATAAAACAAGAGGCAACACGTGAACAGCTAGAAGAAATTAGGAAGATCATTGACTATGCCATTCAACGAAGAAATGTGACATTAGATTAAGTAGTAAGACGAATAGGGGGGATTATAATTGTCTTATAAGAAACGATTGTCATTATTTATATTAATTGACTCCTTCATTGTTTTAACAGCCATCTTCTTTGGGTTCTTCCTTACGAATGCAAGTACTGGTGTCATCACAACACCAATTGTATTAAGTTCATTAGCGATCGTGCTTAGTCATCATGCCTATTCATTGCTTTTACATGTCTATAAAAAAGCATGGGAATATGCAAGCGTAGGAGAAATGATCATCATATGTAAAGTGGTGACGTTGTCTATACTGACAGCAGCACTTACTCAACAGATGATGCTTGGAGAGATCTTCTTCCGTCTTTTGGCCGTTACATGGCTTCTTCACATGTCCATGATTGGTGGCTCAAGATTTTGTTGGAGAGTGTATCGTGATAACTACTTGCATTCCTCTGAAGAAAAAAAGAGAGCATTAATTATAGGTGCGGGTTCTGCTGGAACAATGGTGGCAAGACAGTTACTAAGAAGTAGTGATTCGGTATTAAAACCAGTTGCATTTATAGATGATGATCTCAACAAACATCAATTAGACATCCTAGGGCTACCGGTAGTTGGAAGCATCAACCAAATAACTAAAACAGTTGATTCACTAGGTATAGATAATATCATCATTGCTATTCCTTCTTTAGGAAGAAAAGACTTGAACATCATTTTCCAAGAATGTGCGAAAACAAAGGCAAAAACACAAATTCTTCCGATGTTAGAAGATATTGTGACGGGAAGAGTTTCAGTTAATGGCATTAGGGATGTTGAGGTAGAGGACTTACTAGGTCGTAGTCCTGTCGTTCTTGATATGGATCGTATCTCGGAATATGTTACGGATCGGGTCGTACTAGTAACTGGAGCAGGCGGTTCCATTGGATCAGAACTTTGCAGACAGATATCCTTGTTCTCACCAAAGAAACTTGTGTTGCTTGGTCACGGTGAAAATAGTATTTATTCCATTGAGCAAGAGCTAAAAGAAAAGTTTGGACACCTTCCAATTGAGTATGTGACGGAAATTGCTGATTTACAGGATGCGAAGAAAATGATGAATGTGATGGGGACTCACCATCCAGCAGTGGTCTATCACGCAGCAGCTCATAAGCATGTTCCGTTAATGGAGCGAAATCCAGAAGAAGCAGTCAAAAATAATATTATTGGTACAAGAAATGTGGCGGAAGCAGCCAGCTGGCATGGGGTTGAAACTTTTGTCATGGTTTCAACAGATAAGGCTGTGAACCCAACGAGTGTGATGGGAGCAACGAAAAGACTTGCAGAAATGATCGTTCAAAACATGGATCAAAAAAGTAAGACGAATTTTGTTGCAGTACGGTTTGGGAATGTCCTTGGAAGTCGAGGTAGTGTCATTCCATTATTTAAAAAGCAAATTGCCAAAGGTGGACCAGTTACGGTCACCCATCCAGATATGATTCGATATTTTATGACCATTCCTGAAGCCTCTCGACTAGTCATTCAAGCAGGTGCACTAGCCCGTGGAGGAGAAATCTTCGTATTAGATATGGGAGAACCCGTAAAAATTGTAGACTTGGCCAAGAATTTAATCAAGCTTTCAGGCTATACAATAGAAGAAATAGGAATTGAATTCACGGGAATCCGCCCTGGTGAGAAGTTGTTTGAAGAGCTATTAAAGGACGATGAAGTACAGGAAAAACAAGTGTTTCCGAATATATATATAGGAAAACCGGCTACGCTATATCTTGAGGATATTGATAAGATTGTTCAAACCTTCCACACTATGGAGAAGGAAAAGTTAAAAGAAGTGTTAGTTAGCTTAGCGAACAATAAAGTGAAGAGAAAGAAAGCAACTGTTGTATCTATTTCAGGATAGGTAGTGTCAAAAGTTCTATGAAAACTATGTAAAGTATTAGATCACTTCCATTGGGGGGACGTGAGGCCCCGCAATCGCTCTTGACAAACAGTCGAAAAAGGTTGCGATAAAAGTATCAAGGGC
>NZ_JBHLUU010000013.1:0-741 GCF_042433785.1 Robertmurraya beringensis
TGTTCATCTAGACAGTAGGCTGATTGATTATTGATGCTTCTTTCTTAACAAAACACCTAAGTGATTCTCTGTGCATATACTGTATCATTACTACAGGATTATGATTAAATACAACTCAATCCATACATAAAATAATCAAGGAGAGGTTAATTTTGAAAATTCCAAAGACAGCAAAAGTTAGTATCCCCTTTCCATCCGTATGGGGGATTGATGCTTCTATTGCGGGGAGATCCATTATTAGAGGTATACTTACCATTGATTCCATTGTAGACAACAAAGTAGTAGGTACAGTTAATTTTCGTGGTATACCTATTCCGATTAATGGGTATTGGGACGAAAGCGCTAAACAAATAAGTTTCGATTCACCNGTTTTAAGTGGACGGTTTATAATGAAACCTCCCTCTTTGCTGGCTGGTGAATATGGAAATTGGATTGCTACAACCTTTACACCCCGTTTGGGACCTCCCATATATACTAATGTTTTACCACCTGCTGGTGCCTTTTCAGTCTCAAGTATGCTCTTGGGACAGCAATTGTTTTAATTAGACCATGACTTTATAAAAACAACCTTCGTTTGTGATTGACTAAGGTTGTTTTTTATAAAGTGTTCTCGGAAAATACAGCCTTGCTTTAAATCTGAGTTTAGCGTATATCTCCGTTAAAATGTACTCGGAACCCTTTGATGATCGTGCCTAGTTAGATAAACAAATATTGATACTTCCTTATAGAAATAGCCTGCTT
>NZ_JBHLUU010000014.1:0-7494 GCF_042433785.1 Robertmurraya beringensis
AAACTTTTTTTAAATGGATGAAACAACATCTGAAGATCAAATCCTTCTTTGGAAAAAGTGAAAATGCTGTCTATAATCAAATCTGGATTGCCTTGATCACATATTGTCTTGAAGTATTACTTCAATTTAGAGTCAGCCACGATGGCAGCCTGTTAGGGCTGAAAAGGACTTTAGAAACTTGTCTTTAAGAAGGGCTTGATGCATTTATTCGTGCTCTTTTCCAGAAACCATCCCGACACTCAAAAGGACGAAGAAAATATGATTGGGAAAAAGATTTCGCATTGATTGTACGCCAATTTGACGAAGGTGAGGTGGATCACCTAGACGATTTAACATTTGACCCACTTTACCAATACTAAAAGGAAATAATTTACCAATTGTGGATAAGGACTACTTCTTATATCCTTATNCAATAATGGGAAAACTCGACCTTTCTATAAATAGAGATAAATCAAGGCTAGTTAATCTATGGAATGATACAGATGGATTCGATTTCTTGGGTTTTCACAATCGGAAGTTTCCAAAAAGATTAAAAGGTGGAAAAACAATACATGTCATGTCTCACATACCAAAGAAGAACGCAATGAAGAAAATGCGTGCGAAGATAAAAGCCTATACGGAACCAAGGAATAAACTTTACTTGGATATCCGTGAATTGGTAAAAGGACTGAATAAGAAGCTTCAAGGCTTCAAGAACTATTACCAACTTTCCCCTAAAGGGAAGAAATGGCTAAATAGAATCGATTGGTATGTCCTAGAACGCCTCACCTTGTTTTACAACAAGAAGAGAAACAACCGTAGGAAACATGGGAATCTAAAGGACGTAAGAAAAGAAGTTGAACATATTTTAGTGAAATTAGCTAGTTAGATACCGTAAAGCCAAAGAAAGAAGAACGTCGGAAAGCCGTATGAGGGAAAACCTCACGTACGGTTTGATGAGGAGAAACTGAAAGTAAAAGAGATAGCGTAAGCTATCCCTTCGAAATCAGTTTCTTACTCTACTAGGAGGAAAAAAATTGAATAATCATACGTTTGAAACATTGCAATTTGATGTAATAAAAGAAGAAATTGCTCATTATGCATTAACCAGTCAAGGAAAAGAAAAGGTGTTACAACTCACACCTTCCTTTCATTTAAAACAAATCCAATCATGGATCGATGAAGTAACTGAAGCAGCGGAGATCATGAAAAAGAGTTCAAGTGTACCTGTTCACGGACTAGAAGGAATTGATACCTTACTGGGTAGTATCAATAAAGGGGTTGCTCTTCGTGCGGATATATTAATGAAGCTACATGACTTTTTAGATTGCTGTGGAAAAATGAGACGCTTTATGAAAGATAAGGAGTATTTAGCTCCTCGAGTCACTAGCTATATTTACTCCATCGATGACTTGCCTGGATTGGCGGAGGAAATTAATCGCTGTATACGAAACGGCGTTGTGGACGATTACGCTAGCAAGGAATTGCTCAAAATTAGAAAACAAATAGCAATACAAGAAGAGCGATTAAAAGAAAAACTTCAACAAATCGTCCGATCATCCAAACTAAAAACCTATTTGCAGGAAAGTGTTATTAGTCAAAGAGATGGAAGATATGTGATACCAGTGAAAAAGGAATATCGTCAAAAAGTAAAAGGGGCGGTTCTAGATACTTCTGCCTCAGGATCGACTTTATTCATTGAACCTGAAGAAATTACCACTTACCAAGACCAGCTTACCAAGACCAAGATGGATGAAGAAGCGGAAACTCAAAAGATTTTAATGTATCTTACCGGGTTAGTTGAAGAAAAAGAACAGCAAATCCGTTTGGCAGTCGAAACCATGGTTCACTATGACTTTTTGTTTGCAAAGGCAAAGTTTAGCCGAGCAATCGATGGGAGAAGTGTATCTATAAACGAAAATCACTATATTGAATTAATTGAAGCAAGACATCCTTTATTAGGTAAAAATGTTGTCCCACTAAACTTTAAGCTTGGGTCACCTGAACATGCGTTAGTCATTACAGGTCCTAATACGGGTGGGAAAACAGTTGTCATAAAAACGGTTGGACTCTTGACACTAATGGCTCAAGCGGGTTTACACCTACCGGTTGCAGAAGGTAGTTCAGTGAGTATTTTTCAAAATATCTTAGTCGATATAGGGGATGGACAGAGTATTTTAGAAAACCTAAGTACCTTTAGTTCACGAATCGTAAATATTATTGACATTTTAAAAGAAGCCAATGATCGTACATTAGTATTATTGGATGAGTTAGGTTCAGGAACTGATCCAGCTGAAGGAATGGGGCTAGCAACAGCAATCCTAGAACAACTCTACAAGAAGGGAACAACATTATTAGCAACGACACATTATAGTGAGATCAAAGAGTTTGCGGATCATCAAAAAGGATTTATTAACGGATCGATGGAGTTTGATATAGAAACCCTTCGCCCAACCTATCGACTGATTATAGGGAAGGGAGGAGAAAGCCAAGCGTTTGCGATTGCGCTAAAACTAGGGATTCACCCGAAGATCATCGAAAGAGCTCATCAAATAACCTATAAAGAAGACAAGGTGTATCCAGAAACGCATTTCTCACCACAGGAAAAAAGAGAACTCGAGAAGCAAATTATTATCAATAAGTATCAATCGAGAGAAAAAGGAGTGAAAATATCAAACTCATCAGTTCCAAAGTTTAATCAAGGTGATAATGTCATTGTGTCTCCTGAGGATGTGTTTGGTATAGTATACAAAGGCCCGGGCGAGAAAGGGAACTACATCGTTCAAATAAAAGGAAAAAAGGAGTCTTATAACTATAAGCGTTTAACTCTTCATATTAAGGCAAATGAGTTGTATCCGCCAGATTATGATTTCGATATTATTTTTGAAACAAAAGAAAATCGAAAGGTAGATAAACTATTATCAAAGAGACATATGGAAGGCTTTAGTATAAATCATGAAAGTTAAACATGATTATTCCTGATTTGGTTACAATACAGGGAAAGAGAATCACGAAAGGAGAAATCATGGAACATACCTTTCACAATGTAAAATTAACTGCTCCAGAGGTGGGTAGCATGTGGATGCAGTATATCAGTGACAGTTTGTCCAAATGTGTTCTTCGCCATTTTATTTATCATGTAAAAGACGAAGCGATTGAAAAAGTGCTTCGTTATGTCCTTAGCTTATCAGAAACTCATCTTGAGAAAATAAAAGAGTTTTTTACTAAAGAAGAGCTTCCAATCCCAATAGGTTTTACAGATGAGGATGTGTTGGTGGGCGCACCACCTTTATTCACCGATACTTTTATGATCGTGTACATTCATACAATGTCCATACATGGCTTGACCAGGTATGCAGGTGCAATTGGAACATGTGTTAGAGAGGATGTAAGGAAGTATTTTATTCAGTGTAGTGCTGAAACTACGGAATTGTATGATCATGCCACTGATGTGGTTTTGAATAAGGGCATTATCAGTAAACCTCCTACCATGACAAACAAGCATACCGTAGATTATGTAACGAAACAAAGCTTTTTGACCGGGTGGTTTGGAGATCGTCGTCCTATTAATTCGATTGAAATCGGTGGTACGTATATTAATATGCATAAGAACGTTGTAAAAGTTGTATTAGAACTGGGCTTCAGACAAGTGACACAACTAAAAGAAGTTGAACAATTTATGACACGTGCGGAAAAACTTTGTAAGAAGCATATAGATGTTTTATCTAAAATGCTGACAGACGATAATCTACACGCGCCAAAATCATATGAAGAAGAAGTGACAGATTCATCTGTTGCTCCCTTTTCAGAAAAACTTATGATGTATCACATTACCTCACTTCTCTCAGCAACTATTGGGTATTATGGGGAAGCTTTGTCGATGTGTCAAAGACGAGATTTGTCAGGAAGTTATGTAAAGATGATTACAGAAATAGGTTTATTAGCTGAAGACGGTGCGCAATTACTCATTGACTATGGATGGCTTGAACAACCACCTGGTGCACCAGACAGAAATAAATTAAAGAACGTAAAATAGAAGGAGTTGCTTTTATAGCAGCTCTTTTCTTTTTGGGAGGAAAAAGGAACCATTTATCGAATTAATATATAGATCTAAAAACAGGAGGAGTAATAATTAATGAAAGCAGTTGGTTTATATAAATACTTACCAATCGATCATGAAGATAGCTTAATAGATATTAATATAAAAAAACCTTCAGCTAGAGGGAGGGATCTCCTTGTAGAAATAAAGGCAATATCGGTTAATCCTGTGGATACAAAGGTACGTTCACCGAAGAACGTTGAGGAAACAGATCCGAAAATTCTTGGTTGGGATGCAACTGGAGTGGTGGTTGAAGTTGGTGAGGAGTGCACATTGTTTCAACCTGGAGATGAGGTTTTTTATTCGGGAAGTTTGAATAGGCCAGGTACGTATAGCGAGTATCATTTGGTAGATGAAAGAATTGTCGGGAAAAAGCCACAAACACTTAATTTTGCTGAAGCAGCTGCTATGCCTTTAACATCTATCACTGCATGGGAAGCGCTGTTTGAACGCCTCGGAATTGATACAACAAACAAAAACGAAAATCGTTCTAAAACTATCCTCATTATAGGTGGAGCTGGTGGAGTTGGGTCCATTGCCATTCAATTAGCAAAGTGGGCTGGATTACAAGTGGTTGCTACAGCCTCTCGTGAAGAAACAGTAATGTGGGTCAAGGATTGTGGTGCTGATTTTGTGATTAACCATTACGGATCGCTAAAAGATCAATTGGTTAATTTGCAAATAAAAAATGTTGATTACATTTTATGCTCAAACGATACGGACCAGCATTGGAATGCGATGGGGGAGGTTATTAAGCCTCAAGGGAAGATTTGTTCTATTGTTGACAACAAGTACCCCATTGAATTGAATACTTTAAAAAGTAAGAGCGTCACCTTTGTTTGGGAATTTATGTTTACAAAAGCGATGTTTGAAACCGAGGATATGATCTCACAGCATCACATATTGAATAAAGTAAGTAAATTGATTGATGAAGGAATGTTAAAAACAACCCTCAAAGAGACTCTAACACCGATACATGCTGAGAACTTACGCAAGGCTCATCGAATGTTAGAGTCAGGAAAAACAATAGGGAAAATTGTTTTAGAATCATTTAAATAAATTGCAGTGAACAAATGTCACAGCTTTTTACGAGGTTTCTAAACAATGGGTATGTATGTTTCACCAGTAAGAATTCTGTTACGTAACTTTTCTAACGTAAAGCTTTGCCAATCTTGTAAAGCATGCAAGGGCCATTTTTTCTTAAATAAGGCATAGAGGAAAAACTCTCTCCAGCGCACGAATAGAGGTATTTGCTTTATTGTATCAGGTGAAAGTGGATATGACTTTTCATAACCTTGGATAAAAGAATCAAGGAAAGTGGTTGAGAAAGATGAATCTAATCCGGCAATTTCAGTAGCTTGCCAGTATGCGTGATACAGTGCCACTGAGAAGTCCTGTGCATACCAACTATACATACAATCATCAAAGTCGATGACACCTATTCCTTGTGGCTGCATGATTATATTTCCTTGGTGAAAATCGTTGTGTATAAGACCAAATACTTCTGGGTCGGTAGGCAGCTTACTAATTTCATGAACCATTTCTTGTAACCTATGATTCATCTCTTCATTTTCTTTTAGTGTAAAATAGTTAATGGTTTCCATGACGGTTGAGCTAGCTTCCCATTGATTAGGTCTGTATAGTGTCTTATTAGGTGTTGACCGATGAATACGACCGAGTGTGGCACCCCATTCTTCAAATAGCTGGGTATTCCATATCTTTTTATTCGTAACATTCAGAGGTTCTCCCGCTACTTCATTAGTAGCTACTAAGTAGTAAGGGGTTTCTTCAACAAAAATTTTTTCAATTAAATTGCCATGATGTGATGGGAGAGCAGTGGGAACGTGTAGGGTAGCTTTTGATAATGTAAATAACCAGTCAATTTCCGCTTGTAGCATGTCAAGCGGACGACGATTAGATTCAGTAGCTCGAACGAAAATAGTTCTAGATTGATGAGTACACTTAATCATAATATTTTGAAAGCCTTCTGAAATCCAATGATACTCAGTGTTCTTGTCACCGTAGTAGGTTTTTATTTTCTCTATAATTAAATGCCTAGTCATGTGAAAACTCCCTTTAGGTTTGATACCATCATACCATGGACAAAGATGTTATTATAAAATTTACTGTTAGATTAGGAGTTACTTAGGTGAGCTTTGGTGTGCTTTTTATCATAGGAAATATTTTAGCTGTTGTAATTATTAGGTGGTTGATAAAAAATAAACAATCTTCTCGTCCATTGGTTATTACTCGGAATGTGATTATTTTTGGTTATATCCTATTTCTTATTTCCTTTTTTACCGTGGAGGGGCTAATTTTCAAAGAGGCTTATTCAAAGGAAAAATATAATAAGGAAGAAATAGATTTTGTTATTATCCTTGGAGCTGGTTTACGAGGAGAGGAACCCTCAAAAACGTTACAAGGACGATTGGATGTGGGACTGGAGTTTTTGTTGGAAAACCGAAATATCCCAGTGGTTGTATCAGGTGGACAAGGTCCAGGCGAGGCAATCACTGAAGCAGAGGCGATGGGAACATTTTTGGTGAAGAACGGCGTTGAAGAGGACAGAGTGTATTATGAAAGTCTATCCACTGACACGAACGAAAATCTGAAGTTTTCTAGTGATATGATGACTCAACTAGGTATAAAATATCCAAAAATTCTTATTATTACGAGCGATTATCACTTGTTTCGAGCCAAATATCTAGCAGGGGAAAATGGTTTAACGTCTTATGGTCTTGGTGGAGATTCCCCATTTTTTGTAAAAGTAAATTATTATATACGTGAGTATTTTGGTGTGGTTAAGGATTTTGTTTTATATGCTTAGTTTGTATCAATTATTAAAAAGGTTAATCTTAAGACCTATTCAATTAACTAGAATAGGTCTTTTTATTATTTTTAAAATTGTTTTTATTTTTTGTACGTATGTCCGATACCAATCTTTTCCTCCTTCAATATAAATATATTGCGTTTACCAATTTTTATTAAAAGGAGTGAGAAGAGATGTCATCATTTATGGATAGATTCAATGAGCGTTACAAAGGAGAATGCAAGGATAAGGACAAGGATAAGAAGAAAAAGAAGAAAAAGAAGAAGCACAAAAAAGAAAAAGAAGAGAAAGAAGAGAAAAAAGAGAAAAAGAAAAATAACGAAAACAATAATGAAAACAACAATAAAAATGTAATTAATGTCTTCTGTGGCTGTGATAAGGAAAAAGATAAGAAGGTAGGTCCAACCGGTCCGACGGGTCCAACAGGAGCCACTGGAGCAACAGGAGCGACCGGGGCCACGGGAGCGACAGGAGCCACGGGAGCAACAGGAGCGACAGGAGCCACAGGGGCCACGGGAGCAACAGGAGCCACAGGAGCAACAGGAGCGACAGGAGCCACGGGAGCGACAGGAGCCACGGGAGCGAC